>JAEVZT010000259.1 GCA_023392115.1 Chloroflexota bacterium | reverse complement strand
CTGCTTGTCGTTCACGGGACGCTCCATTTGCTCGGCTACGATCACGGCGATCCGGCGGAAAAGGCGGAAATGTGGGCGGCGCAGGCGGACGCGCTTCAGGCGCGCGGCGTGCCGGTGTCGATTGTTCCGGGGCTAGAAGGCGGTCACGACGATGGCGAAGTCGAAAATTAAGCATCGGTACAAGGTGATCGACGAGCTGGTCGGTACTTCCGAGATCGATCCGCATGATTTTAGCTTCAACACCAGCCCCAACCGGATCAAGAGCCTCGGCTACGCGCTGGCGGGCTGGCTGTACATGCTCCGGCGGCAGAAGAACACACGCATTCAGGGCATCGCCAGCCTTATCGTCGTCGCGCTGGCGCTGTGGCTGCAAATCGATCTCATCAGCTGGGCGATCCTGATTCTGACGGTGACCGTTGTTTGGATGGCGGAGTTCGTCAACGCGGCGGTCGAAGCGGCGATCGACCTGTCAACGAGCGAGTTTCACCCGATGGCGAAGGTCGGCAAGGACGTCGCCTCGGCGGCGGTGCTGCTCGGCGTTGTCGCTTCGGTATTGATCGGTTTGATCATCCTTGGTCCGCCCCTTCTAGCAAGGCTCGGGCTTATTGTGAGGTAAGGTTATGAGCGACAAGAACGCATCGCCCCCGAACCCCGAAGAAGAGAAGAAGGATGTGATCGTCACGCCGGAAGGCGAAGAAATTGAGCTTGGCATCACCGGCACGATGAAGCTCGACCCGGCGGGCGAAGGCGGGAACAAGAATCCCAACCGGCTCGCCAGCGTCAAATACGCGATCGCCGGGCTGCTTTACGTGCTTGTGCGCGAGCAGAGCATCAAGCTGGCGTCGATTGCGACGGTGATCGTTGTCATTATCGGATTGTGGCTGGAAGTGCCGGTGTTGAGTTGGGCGCTGCTAACGCTGGCGATCGGCGGCGTGTGGGTGACAGAGTGCCTGAACACGGCGATCGAAGCGGCGATCGACCTCGGCACGAGCGATCCGCACCCGCTGGCGAAGATCGGCAAGGACGTCGCGTCGACGGCGGCGCTCGTCAGTTCCATTGTATTTGCGGTCATTGTTATACTTATCCTTGTACCGCGCTTAATTGACAGGATTTCAGGCTAGCATGGAAACACCCCCTTCGGAGCAAAACCCGCGTCGTGGACGCGCCAGAGAACGCATGCAGCGGCGCAAGGCGCAGCAGGAGCAGACGCCGGCAGCGCCGAACCTTCCGCGCCAGATTCGCCCCATACCGCGTTACGAACTGCCGAAGATCAATCTGCCCGTCAGCCGCGGGCTGCTGGCGTTCGCCGGGTCGATTCTGTTGGTTGTGCTGGTGATCGTCGTCCTCGGGCTGCTGCGCAACCAGCCGGTCGGCGCGCACCCGAACGCGATGTGGGTCGGCATCGAGTGGACGTATGAGACGCACGACGACGAAACCGTCAAGAATTACGCTCAGCAGCTGCGCGACAACGAGATCGGGACGCTCTACGCATGGGTGAGCTGGCCTCAGGCAGACGGCACGTGGCGCGGGCAGAGCGAGTTTGAAGAGGTGAAGGCGTTCGTCGAGCAGATGCGGCGCTTCTACCCCGAAGTCGAGCTGCACGGCTGGCTCGGCTTTCCAGTCGAAGAAGGCGGCTACCGCATGGACGACACTGCCGTCCAGCAGTCGGTCGCGGCGTTTAGCAAGCGCGTCATTGACGAGTTCGGCTTCGACGGCGTGTTCCTGAATGCCGAGCCGGTCTGGAATGGCGACGACAACTTCCTCGCGCTGCTGCGTCAGGTGCGGACGGTGGTCGGGCAGGACGTGCCGATTTCGACGGCGATTCCGCCGGACTGGAGTCCGCTCGGCGCGGGCATCCCCGTCCCGGCGCAGATCGTCCCCGGCACGATCTGGGAGAAAGAGTACAAGCAGAGCGTCGCGCTGCTCGTCGACCAGATGGTCGTCATGGCGTACCTGAGCGGTTTGACCGACGCCGCCGATTACACACGCTGGATGGCGTATCAGGTCGAGACGTTCGCCCGCGCGATCGCCGAGCTGAATACCGGGACGGAAGTGCTGATTGGTATCCCGACATTTGACGCCGAGCCGCCGGGTCATGATCCGCTGGTCGAGAACATCCCGTCGGCGGTCGAGGGGATCAAGGTTGGCTTAGAAACGGCGGGCGACGCCGCGCGCTTCGTCAAAGGTGTGGCGATCTATGGCGGCTGGACGACCGACGACACCGAATGGGAGCATTTCAAGCGCGACTGGGTGAACAGGCAGTAGAACCTCTCCCCTTTACCCTGACATTGAAGTCGCCATTGAGGAATGTAGGTGCAAGCTCGATGACCCCTGCGGCGACGCAGCAGACAAGGACGGGTAGATTAGGTTTAGTGTGGAGGATGTATGGTAATCCGAAAGCACAGTGTACAAACGCCTGAAGGTTTCGAGGCGTTTGTCAGCTTACCCGAAAACGCGGAACGTCGATTTGAATTTATCGACGGGGAGATCATTGAAGTGCCGTCCAACCCGTATTCATCCGAGCTTTCCGCTACGATCATCTTCTTTCTCAAGCTGTACGCCCGTGAACAACGACCGGGACACGTTACAGGTGAACAAGCCGGATATATCGTAGCAGGCGCACGACTTTCCCCTGATGCCGCGTTTCTCTCGAAGTCTCGACAAGCAGAACTTGCCCGTGAGGGCTATAACCCTGTCGCGCCTGATTTAGCGGTTGAAGTTGTGTCACCGACAGATCGTGAGTCAGACCTGCAGAAGAAGCTGTCACTCTACATGTCGGCTGGCGTCCTTGTCTGGGTGTTTCGACCGGTCGAGCGCGTTGTCGAAGTCCACGCGCCCGGACAATCCATGTATACGTTGGGGATTGATGACACGCTCAACGGCGGCGGCGTGCTGCCGGGCTTCAACATCGCCGTGAAGGACGTGTTTGAGGGGTTGTGGGGCGCTTGCTCGGGTTGATCGGCGCGGGTAGCGAGCGGGGTGGGGTTGTATCAGGGCGAGCCAGCGGATCGCCCTGATGATTCCTACTGCCTCTACCGATTCTGAGCGGCTTCTTCGAGGAAGTAGATCGCCGTTTCGATGCCCTTGTGGAACATTTCAATCGAAAAGTGCTCGTCGGGTC
>JAEVZT010000234.1 GCA_023392115.1 Chloroflexota bacterium | reverse complement strand
CCCGTACACAGCTCGTTGACCGTATCGGGCGTGATCTGGCGCGGCGCGATGCCGCCGCACGTCAACAGACTCGGCGTCGTCAGCAAGCCGATCGAATAGGCGCCAATGGCGAAAAACGCCACGTAACCGAGGTCGAGCAAACCGGCATAGCCGACGACGATGTTTAAGCCGATGCCCATGATGATGTACAGCCCGACGAGGTTGACGACGTTGGTGATGTACTGCCCCATGAACGCCGGGGCGACGATCAGCAGCAGCAGCAGAACGAGTCCGGCAGCGCGATTCGAGAAGCGCTGCTGCGACCGCGTCAGCGCCTCAAATTCCGACTGCACACTCTCGCCGAGCGGCGGCGTGAGCAAGAACGCGCCGAACAGGAGCGCGTAAGTCAGCACCGTAGCCAGATCGTTCATCGCGCCCTGCCAGTTGAGCACGCCGATAATGATCAGGCTGACGATGAACTGGATCATGCCGTTGTGGAACGTGCGCGATGCGCGCCGTGCCAGCCCGCCCGCCACGCTCAAAAACGCGAACACGAGCGCCAGCGGGATCAGCGCCGCGCCCGCTGACAAGTTGAGGATGAGCGGCATTGAGCCGGTTCCGCGTAATATGCCTCCGGGCGCTAATCCGCCGCCGTCGGCGATCAGCGCCAAGGCGACGCCGAGTACCGCGCCGGGGATGGCGCTGATCAGCAGCGTGATGAGCAGCGATCGCGGTTTTAGGAGCAGGTTGGCGGCGTAGCCGAGCGCGAAGGCGAGCGCAACCGCCAGCGAGTCGGGCAGCGTGATGATGCCGCGGATCTGGCTTTCGAGCAGACCGATGACGATCGTCAAGCCGAAGCTGACGATCAACGGGTCGCGCAAGCGTTTCGGCAGCGTCAGCAGCAGCGCCATGAGCGCCCCCACGCCAACGCTGATACCGAGCAGCGTCAGCAAACCGGGCGTCAGCTCCTGCCCGAACGTCAGCGAGTCGTAAATCGGGTTGCGCAGGTTGGGAAAGACGAAGCGCAGGTCGATACTCGTCTCGACAAGCACGAGCAGGGCGAGGATCGCGCCGACGATCAGGCTGCCGAGGATCGCGCTGATCCACAGCGCCGACCTACCATACTTGCGCGCGCTTGATCCGGTCAGGTACCCGGCGCTGCCGAGCATCAGGACGAGAGCAACCGTGTCGAGCGTCAGGCGACCACGAATCACCTGCCTGCCTTCGAACGAGCCGAAGATGCCCGACAGCGAGAGGATGACGGCAATAACGGCGACATAGATCGCGTAGCGAAAGGTTTTCTCGAACACAACTACACCTTCTTCTTGGACAGCACTTCGCCGAAGATGCCCGTCGGGCGGAAGATCAAGACCAGAACGAGCATGCCGAAGGCGATCACGTCCTTCAACTGCTGCGACAAGCCGAGCAGCGCCGGCGCGATCGTCTCGATAACGCCGAGGAACAGCCCGCCGAACATCGCGCCCGGGATATTGCCGATGCCGCCGAGAACCGCCGCTGTGAATGCCTTAATGCCGGGCACGAAGCCGATGAACGGCGACACCTGCTGGTTGTAGAGCGCGAACAGGACGCCGCCCGCGCCCGCCAGCGCCGCGCCGAGGACGAACGTCGTCACGATAACGCGGTCGACGTTGATGCCCATCAGCGCCGCGGTCGACTTGTCCTCGGCAACCGCGCGCATGGCTTTGCCGGTCTTCGTCCGCTGGACGATGAACCACAGTGTCGCCATGAAGACGATCGCCATGAAAATGACGACGAAATGGATTGGCAGGATGCGCAGCTGCAAGCCGAGCACGTTGACATCGTAGCGCCCGCTGATCAGGTCAATACCGCGGCAGATTTCAGCGCCGTCGACCGTGACGCATTCCTGATTCGGGAACAGGTTCGGCAGGACGTAGAAATGCACGTCGGGATAGCGGCGCGTGCTCGCTCCGAACAGGCGCAGAAACAACTGTTGGAGCGCCGTCGACGCGCCGATCGCCGTAATCAGCGGGACGAGGCGCGGCGCGCCGCGCAGCGGGCGGTAGGCGACCCGTTCGAGCGTCACCGCCACCGTCACCGACGCGATCACGCCGGTGAGGATGGTCAGGATCAGCGCCAGCAGCGGCTGTGTTTCGAGCATCCCGTTCTGCTGGAAGGCGTAGATCGTGAAAAAGCCCATGTACGCGCCCGACATGAAGATCTCGCCGTGCGCGAAATTGATCATGAGCAGGATGCCGTAAACAAGCGTATAGCCGAGCGCGATCAGCGCGTAGATGCTCCCCTGTGCGAAGCCGAAGATCGCGTTTTGAACGAAGCGCTCGACGCTGTAATTACCCGCGGAGACATTGGTATAGACTGTGTAGAGCAGAAAGAGGATGAACAGGATACCAATGAAACGGAGTGGATTACGCAGCGTGTTGTCCAGCACGACATCGCCGAGCGTGCCTCGCGCGGATGGTGTCGCCGCGAGGCGCGATGATTCGGAAGCCATAACCCTCTCCTAAAATTTGCCCAAGTACGCTGTATTTATAACAGGATCGTACAAAAGATTACAACAGTTTACGGGATTTGCCAGTAAAGCCTTCAAACAGTTGAGGCGCAGCAACGTTCGCTGCGCCTCAAGTTTTCACTTGCGGGTATGGATGTCACGCCGCGCCTGTTGTTTCCGGCGCGACGTGACTGGTCAGACTAGCTGGCTTCGGTCGCCTCGGGCGTGGCTTCTGCTTCGCCTTCACCGGCTTCTTCAGTCGCTTCGTCTTCAGCTTCGTCGGTCGCTTCGCCTTCAGCGCCGCCGTCTTCAGCAGCTTCTTCGAGGACAACCTCGTCACCCTCGACGCTGCCGATGTGCGTCAGGACAAATTCACCGTCGGTCACCTGATAGATGCCGATGTCCGCCACGGACATTTCTCCGTTGCCCTCGGCGTTGATGACGCCCGTCAGACCTTGGAAGTCCGACACGCTGTGGATGTAGTCCGACAGCGCCGCGCGGTCAATCGTCAGCGTGCCGTCTTCAACCGTGCCCGTCGCCTCAACCGCGTCGAGGAACAGGTTGACAGCGTCATAGGCATTGGCGTGATACGGAGCCGGCGGTGCTTCGCCGTAGGCTTCCTCGTAGCGTGTGAGGAACGTCGTCAGGGCTTCACCGCTCGACGGGATCGCGCTGGTGGCGTACACGCCTTCCGACGACTCACCCGACAGTTCGATCACTTCCGTGCCGCGAATGCCGTCGGCGCCCATGAACGGGGTGTCTTCCAGACCCGCGTCCGCGCGCTGTTCGATCAGGCGCGCCGCTTCCGCCGGGAAGCCGCCGTAGTAGATCAGTTCCGGTTCCGCCTGCGCGATGTCGTCGAGCAAGCCGCGGAAGTCGGTGTCGCCGACGCTGACCGCGTCAGACGCCACGACCTCGCCGCCCAACTCGGTGAAGCGTTCCGACACCACGTTGACCAGACCTTCACCGTACGGGCTGCCGTCGTGGATCGTCGCGATGCTGGTGTAGCCGAGCACGTTGAAGATGTATTCCGCCGCGATCCGACCTTGGAACGCATCCGACACCACCGCGCGGTTGAAGCTGCTGAAGCCGCTGGTTGTCAGGTCAGGCGCGGTGCAGCTCGGGCTGATGGTCGTGAAGCCAGCCGCGTCGAAGATCGGGGCAGCCGAACGGCAGGCGCTCGAGCACATCGGACCGACAACGCCGACAACGCCGCTGTCCGCCGAGAAGCGGTTCGCGACAGCCTGTCCGCCATCCGCCGAGCACAGGTCATCCTGCACGTCGAGCACGACCGTGAATTCTTCGCCGCCAACCGTCACCGTCGGGCGGTCTTCGAGCGCCAGTTCGGCGCCGCGCTGGATGTCGATACCCAGCGGCGCGATACCTTCACCGCTCAGACCCGCCGCCAGACCGATGACGACCGAGCCGTCTGCCGAAACCGTGATCGTCGCGCCGCCAAGCGCGTCGTCACCTGCTTCATCGGTCGGGACCATTGTCGCTTCCGGACCTTCGGCTTCTTCAGTCGCTTCGACTTCGGCTTCTTCAGTCGCCGTCATTTCAGCTTCTTCGGTCGCTTCCATCTCGGCTTCTTCGGTCGCCGTCATTTCAGCTTCCTCAGTCGCTTCCATCTCAGCTTCTTCGGTCGCTTCCATCTCGGCTTCGTCAGTCGGTGCCATCACGACTTCGGTACCTTCATCGGTCGCTTCGGCTTCGCCTTCCTC
>JAEVZT010000176.1 GCA_023392115.1 Chloroflexota bacterium | reverse complement strand
TGTGCGCTACGACATCGACAGCTTCAACGCCGAGTCGGTGGCTACACGGGCGGATAAAGACTGGGATGCGACGCTCGACGAGCTGCGACAGGGCATTCAGAGTTTCATTTCGCACGCTGCGCTTGTGCCGAATGAGCGCGCGTCCGAAGACAAGCGTTACGCCCGCTGGCTGACGATCATGGCTGAAGATTTCGGCGAGCACACGGAGCAGCTGCGGCGGTTCGCCGGAACGGAATAGGCAATGCAGCACGAGTACCCGATCCTTGAATACGACAGCGCGCCCGAAGCGCTCATAGAACCGGGAAAGCTGATCCGCAAGGTCGATCGCCTGCCGGAACACTGCGTCCTATGCTTTTTTCAGGAAGTCATCGGCAGCGTGTGTGATGACAGCATGTGTGTCCACAGGCTCGGCAGTGAGATCGGCAGGAATCCGATCTACGTCGTCGAGCGTGACGGTCAGCGCTTTGCTGTGCTGCATCCCGGGGTTGGCGCGCCGCTGGCAGCAGGGTTTCTTGAAGAGATCATCGCGGCGGGCTGTCGCAAGTTCATCGCCTGCGGCGGCGCGGGCGTGCTCAACCGCGAACTGACGGTCGGGCATCTCGTCGTCCCGATCGCGGCAGTGCGCGACGAAGGCACGTCCTACCACTACCTGCCCGCGAGCCGCGAAACGACGCCAAGCCCGGCGGCGGTCGAGGCGATTGCCACGACGCTCGACGCGCACAACGTCCCCTATGTACTCGGCAAGACGTGGACGACTGACGCGCTGTACCGCGAAACCCCGGCGAAGATCGCGCGGCGGCGTGAGGAAGGCTGCCTGACCGTCGAAATGGAAGCGGCAGCGTTTTTCGCGGTGGCGCAGTTTCGCGGCGTGACCTTCGGGCAAGTTCTGTACGGCGGCGACGACGTCAGCGGCGACGTGTGGGATCAGCGCGACTGGATCAAGGGGCAGTCGTCAACCCGCGAGAAGCTGTTCTGGCTGTCCGCCGAAGCGTGTTTGAAGTTGTGAGGAGATGGACGATGGATAACGTGTCCTTCAAAGATCGGATTGTTGAACGGCTCGACCAGCTTTCGGGGGAGCAGCAACGCGAAGTCTGGGAATACATCGAAACGTTGCAGGATCGTCCGCGTGGCGAACCGGGATACCTGTTCCTAGAGCGAACGAAACACCTACACATCGATCCTGAAGACCTCAAACTCATGGAACAAGCCATTGAAGAAGACTGTGAGCGGATCGACGATGAGCCAGACGTCAACTTCCCTGAGTAGAGGCTACTTGCTTGATACAAATGCCGCGATCGCTCGTATGAGCGGCGATCAGACGATTGAGAGGTTCCTGCAAACAGGGCAAGGCATTTTCTTTTCGAGCATTGTTGTGGGTGAGTTATTTTTCGGGGCAGAGAAGTCATCACAAGTTGAACGCAACCGTGCTACTGTGGAAGCGTTCATTACTGGAAGATCGATCTTGAACTGCAATGCCGAAACCGCGCGCTGGTATGGGCGAATTCAAGCACAGCTTCGCCGTAAAGGCCGCCCGATTCCGCAGAATGACATCTGGATTGCTGCTACGGCGCTTCAGCACAATCTGACGCTGTTAACGAGGGATAAGCACTTTCAGTATGTCGACGAGTTGACGGTTGAGAGTTGGTAGAGAAGGTGACATGACGCAACGAGAAGAGAATCGCACGTATACCAACCGGCGTTACCTCGACGCCATCGCCGATCATGTTGTGATCTTCGACGGCGCGATGGGCACAAGCATCCAGAGCTATAACCTGACTGCCGACGACTTCGGTGGCGAGCAGTACAACGGCTGCAACGACTACCTGTGCATCACGCGACCGGACGTGATCGAGGAAATTCACGCGTCGTTTCTTGCAGTCGGCAGCGAAGCCGTCGAGACGAACACCTTCCGCTCCAACCCGCTGACGCTGGCGGAATACGGCTTGCAGGATCAGACGGTCGCCATCAACCGCGCCGCCGCGCAGATCGCGCGCCGCGTCTGCGACCGCTTCGAGCGCGAAACGGGCATCCCGCGCTTTGTCGCCGGCAGCATCGGTCCGTCCGGCAAGCTGCCGAGCGGCAGCGACCCCGACCTGAGCAACATCACGTTTGACGAACTGGCGGACGTGTTCTACACGCAGGCGCTCGGCTTGGTCGAGGGCGGTGCTGATCTGCTGCTGATTGAGACGAGTCAGGACATCCTCGAAGTCAAGGCGGCGGTCTACGGCATCAACCGCCTGTTTGAGGACAAAGGCGTCCGCATCCCGCTTCAAGTGCAGGTGACGCTCGACACGACCGGGCGCATGCTGTTCGGGACGGATATCGCCAGCGCGGTAGTCACGCTCGAAGCGCTGCCGATCGACGTGATCGGCTTGAACTGCTCGACGGGTCCCGAGTACATGCGCGAGCCTGTCAAATACCTTGTCGAGCACAGCCGCTTCCCGATCAGCATCCTGCCGAACGCTGGGCTGCCGATCAACGTCGACGGCGAGGCGGTGTACCCGATGGAACCCGACCCGTTCAGCGACATGGTGAGCGAGTTCACGCGCTGGGGTGTGTCCATCGTCGGCGGCTGCTGCGGCACGCGTCCGGAACACATCGACAAGCTGTACCGTCGCGTGCATGGGCATCCGGTGACGGACACGCTCGCCGGAGTGCCGCGCCAGCCGCAGAAGCCGCGCGAGGTTCAGCACGAGCCGCAGGCATCGAGCGGGATGCGGGCGGCGGCGATGCAGCAGAACCCCGGTCCGACGATGATCGGCGAGCGCGTTAACAGTCAGGGCAGCCGCAAGGTGAAGCGCCTGCTGCTCGCCGACGACTACGACAGCATCCTCGAAATCGCGCATGAGCAGGTCAATAGCGGGGCGCACATGCTCGACGTGGCGGTCGCCGTGACCGAGCGCGCCGACGAAGCCCTGCAAATGCAAACGCTGGTGAAGAAGCTGGCGCAGGCGGTCGAAGTGCCGCTGATCATCGACACGACCGAGGCGGACGTGATCGACGCGGCGCTGTCGGTATACCCCGGTCGCGCAATCATCAACGGCAACAACCTCGAAAACGGTCGCGAGCGCATCGACCGCGTGCTGCCGCTGGCGAAGAAATACGGCGCGGGCGTGCTGTCGATGACCATTGACGAAGAGGGCATGGCGCACGACCGGCAGAGGAAGTACGAGATCGCCCAACGGATCACCGACATCGCCGTAAACGACTACGGTCTGCGCCCCGAAGACCTGATCTTCGACACGCTGACGTTTCCGCTGACGACCGGGCAGGAAGAACTGCGCAACGACGCCGTCGAGACGATCGAGGGCATCCGCCTGATCAAGCAGCAGCTTCCGGGCGTGATGACGGCGCTCGGCGTGAGCAACGTGTCATTTGGCGTCAATCCGGCGGCGCGCGGCGTCCTCAACAGCGTCTTTCTGTACCACGCGGTGCAGGCGGGGCTGGACATGGCGATCGTCAACCCGGCGCACATTACGCCGTATGCCGAAATTCCCGAAGATCAGCGCAAGCTGGCGGACGACCTGATCTTCAACAGCGATCAGGATGCCCTGCCGCGCTTCATTCAATACTTCGAGCAGAATAACGTGCAGACCAGCGCGCAGCAGCTTGAAGACCCGACCGAGCACATGACTGCCGAAGAAGCGATCCACTGGCAGATCGTCCACCGTAAGAAGGAAGGCGTCGAGCGCCTGATCGACGAGTGCCTCACGCGGCAGGACGCGGTCGGCGTGCTCAACAACGTGCTGCTGCCGGCGATGAAGGAAGTTGGCGACAAGTTCGGTTCGGGTGAACTGATCCTGCCGTTCGTGCTCCAGAGCGCCGAGGTGATGAAGAAGTCGGTCGCCTACCTTGAGCAGTTCATGGATCGTGTCGAGGGGGTGTCGAAGGGCGTTGTCGTGCTGGCGACAGTTTACGGCGATGTTCACGACATCGGCAAGAACCTCGTCAAGACGATTCTGAGCAATAACGGCTATACCGTCCACGACCTCGGCAAGCAGGTTCCCGCCAACACGATCATCGAGAAGGCGATTGAATATGACGCCGACGCGATCGGCTTGAGCGCGCTTCTGGTGAGCACGTCGAAACAGATGCCGTTGATCGTCAACGAACTGGCGCGGCGCGATCTGCGCGTCCCTGTGCTGATCGGCGGCGCGGCGATCAACCGCAAATTCGGGCGACGCATTCTGTTCCTCGAAGGGTCGGAAGAACTGTATGCGCCCGGTGTATTTTACTGCAAGGACGCGTTTGAAGGCTTGGATGTAATGGACAAGCTGGTCGATCCGCTGACGCGCGAGGCGTTCGTCGATCAGATCAAAGGCGAGGCGTACGCCGAACTCAACAAGCCGGTTCCGGTGCGGCGCGAACGGCGCTACGACCGGATCGTCACCGTGCAGCCGTCGCCGGACATCCCTAAGCCGCCGTTCTGGGGCGCGAAGACGATCCGCGAGATGCCGCTCGAAGTCGTGCTCAAGTACCTGCATAAGCCGGAACTGTACCGGCTGTCGTGGGGCGCGGGCAACACACACGGCGACGCGTGGACGCAGCTTGAAGCCGAATACGAAGCGCGGCTCGCCCGCATGACGCGCGAGGCGCTGCACGCGGGGACGCTCAAGCCACAGGCGGTCTACGGCTTCTTCCCCGTCAACAGCGACGGCGACGACTTGATCATCTACGATCCCGCGCCATTTCAGGCGGCGCTGAGCGCGAACGGTAGCGCGGAACAGGTCGAACGCAGCGAGATCGCACGCTTTGCCTTCCCGCGCCAGCCGTTCGGCGAGCACCTGTGCATCAGCGACTACTTCGCGCCGGTCGAGCGCGGGCAGGTTGACACGGTGGCGCTGCAAGTCGTGACCGTCGGCAGCACCGCGACGGAACACTTCGATCGCTTGCAGGCGGCGAACGAGTACGGCGAAGGCTATTTCTTTCACGGGCTGGCGGTGCAGACGGCGGAAGCGACGGCGAATTACGTCAACCGCGTCGTCATCAACCAGCAGCTTGCCATCCCCGGCGGGCGCGGCAAGCGTTATAGTTGGGGCTACCCGGCGTGCCCGGACTTGAGCGGTCACGCGATTCTGCTCAAGCTGCTGCCGGCGGCGGCGACCGAGCTTGGCTTGACGCTGACTGAGTCGTACCAGTGGGTGCCGGAAGAAAGCACGGCGGCGATCGTCGTGCATCACCCCGACGCCAAGTACTACAGCATCGGCATCGATCGCTTGCAGCAGATCGAGGAAGCGTGATCGGCTTAGCTGCTGTGTCGCCCGACGCTCAAAGCATCGGGCTGACGAAAAAAGCCCCGTGAACGGGGCTGTTCAGCCGGCTTCAGCCGGCTTACTGAGCAGCAGACGGATGCTTGAGCATCCGGCGTAACTGCCCCTCAAGCCTCTTGATCGTCGCGGCAGCCGAAGGTTGCACAGGGGTATGGGGTGAGGGGGGTCTAGTGATGTTCAAGCGTGACAAACGGAGCATCCTAAGCGGGCTCGGGATCATTACGCTGCTGGTGATCCTGTCGACAAGCGGCGCTGCGGTGCTGCTCAACAACAGATGTCAGGCGGATTTTCGAGAGTCCCTGGTCGTTTATCCGGGCGCGGAAATGGTGCTCGAAGAATACCCGTTTCTATCAACCCAGCGCGTCATCTATCACACCGCCGACGCGCCGGATGCTGTCGAAGCGTGGTACGAGCAGTATGTGGCGGAGTTGAGCCGGAGCGCCGTCGTCAGCGGGGATTTCAGCGAGATGCCGGCAGAAAACTGGCTCATTGAACCGGCGCAGGAACGTGAAGGCAGTCAGATTATCCTGTTCACGACCTGCCCGTAGAAAAGGTAAGGAAGCAAAGTGCGTCGCAAACCGTTGATCGGGCGTGGGATGCTTGGCTGCATCGGCGTCGTGGTCGCCTTATTCCTGTGCATCGGCGTGTCGTTCTTCACAGTCGATCAGTTGTGCGCGGCGTATCTGCCGCAGCGCCTGCCGATCTACCCTGACGCCGAAGTCGAATTTATCTCTCACAACTTCATTACCGAGTTCGGCATGGGCAACACGTCGATCGTCCTCTACACACCTGACCAGCCAGACGACGTGCGCTCGTGGTACGGGCGGACGACGGGAACGTTTCTACGCGAGTCGGTCGAGAATCCGACGCTGATCACACAGGTCGGACGCCAGATCGCGCGCGTCGACTTCTCCATCACGCGCGCCGAGGACGGCGTTGGCACGCAGATCATCCTGTTCGGTACGTGTTTGAATTAGGTACCTATGACACCGATACCCTTTCTCCAACGGATCGCACAGAAGGACAAGCCGCTGCTGGCGGATGGCGCGATGGGAACGCACCTGCACGCGCACGGCTTGCCAATGGATACATGCTTCGACCAGTTGAACATCACGCAGCCGGCAATCATCCTTGACACGCACCGCGCCTACCTCGCCAGCGGCGCGGAGTTGATCGAAACCAACACCTTCGGCGCGAACCGCTTCAAGCTGGCGGATCACGATCTCGACGATCAGGTGGTCGCCATCAACCGGGCGGGCGCGAAGCTGGCGCGGCAGGCGGTCGCCGAAAGCGGGCGCGAGGATGCGTATGTCGCGGGGTCGGTCGGTCCGTTGGGAATCGGCGTGCAGCCTTACGGGCGGCTCAGGGATGAAGACGCGCGCGCCGCCTTCGAGGAACAAATTCGCGGCTTAGTCGAGGGCGGGGTCGACGTCATCATCTTCGAGACGTTCACCGTCCTCGAAGAAATGCAGATCGCTTTAGAGGCGGCGCGCGCCGTCGCCCCGGAGACGCCGGTCATCGCCCAGATGACGTTCACGCAGGACGACCGGACGCTGTCAGGTCACCAGCCGGGGAGCGTCGCGCGCCAGTTGGTCGATGCGGGCGCGGACGTGATCGGAGTCAACTGCTCCGGCGGTCCGGCGCAGATTTCGCGCGTCCTTCAGTTGATGCGGATGGTCGTGCCGGACGCGGTTTACTCTGCCATGCCGAACGCCGGTTTCCCGCAGACGATCGGCGGGCGAACGATGTACCCGGCGACCGTCGAGTACTTCGCCGACTACTCGCTGACGCTCAAGGCAATCGGCGCGCAGATCATCGGCGGCTGCTGCGGCACGACGCCCGATCACATCGGGGCGATGCGCCACGTCCTAGACGACACGTCGCGTCCGCTGCCGCGCGTCGCCGTCATTGAACCGAACCACGACGAGGATCACGGCGTCGCCGAGCGCCCTAGCGAGTTGGCGCATCAACTGGCGAATAGCAAGTTCCTGATCAGCGTCGAGATGAAACCGCCGCGCAGCCACAACTTCGAGCGCCTGTTGGGGGCGGCGCAGCTCTTGCGCGACGCTGGCGCGGACGTGCTCAACATCGCCGACAGCCCGACGGCGCGGATGCGCGTCAGCCCGTGGGCGGTCTGTCACGCGCTGCAAACGCACCTCGGCATCGAAACCGTGCTGCATTTTCCGACGCGCGGGCGCAATCTGCTGCGGATTCAGGGCGACCTGCTCGGCGCGCACGCGCTCGGCTTGCGCAACATCTTCGTCTGCATGGGCGACCCAACGCGCATCGGCGATTACCCCGACGCGATGGATCAGTACGACATCGTGCCGTCAGGCTTGATCCGCCTGACCAAGCAGCGCATGAACGTCGGCGTCGATCAGGCGGGGAACTCGCTCGGTCAGCCGACGAGCTTCACGGTTGGCTGCGCGCTCAACATGGGCGCGGCGGATGTCGACAAGGAAATCGACGTGCTGTTGAAGAAGCTTGAGGCGGGGGCAGACTTCGCGCTCGGTCAGGCGGTGTTCGAGCCGCACGTCGCCGAGAACTTCCTACGGCGCTACGAGGAACGCATGGGACACGCGCTCGAACTGCCGGTGCTGATGGGCGTCATGCCGCTCTACAGCTTGAAACACGCGACGTTCTTGAACAACGAGATTCCGGGGATCAACATCCCGCAGGCGATCATGAAGCGCATGGAAGCGGCGGGCGAGGACGCCGCGCAGGAAGGCGTCCACATTGCGCAGGAACTCTTGCGCGACATGAAAGCCCTCGTGCGCGGGGCGTATATCATTCCGGCATACGGGCGCTACGAACTCGCCGCGCAGGTGATCGACGCTGTTGCGATGCCGGGCGTGGGGTAAACCTACGACTCAGCTTCCTGAAACACGACTTTGACGCCTTTGACGATGATCTGTTTGCCATCTTTGTAGATACGCGCGACCCGGCGTTTCGGCGGTTCGACGTTGCTCCGGAACAGCAGGCGAACGAAATAGGCTTCCATCTCTTTCAGGTCGTCGTGCAGGGTGACGGTCAGGCGCGCTTCTTTCGAATCGAGCGCTTTCCAGAACACGACAATCGGGGACTTCACGATCGCTTCGAGTCGCGGTCTGCCATTGTACTGCTGCAGTCCCCACGATCGTTCATGCAGTTCTACGAGGCTCATCAGGCTGTCACGGTCATTGAGTGGCATGGTGTTTCATCGCTGCTATGGCGTGCACTTAGCCTCCATTATAGCGACTTCAAGAACTCCAATACGATAAGGCTGAATTCGTCGGGCTTTTCGAGGTTTGGCATGTGCGCTGTACCTTGCATGATCACCCGATTCGTGCCGGGGATGTTGTCGGCAAGATAGGCTGACGACGCCAGCGTGAACGCCACGTCGAGATCTCCCCACATGACCAGTGCCGGCACGTTGATCTCGCTCAGACGATCGATCGCCGGCGGATCGAGCGGGATTGGCTTCAGGTCTTCAGTGTGACTGTAATTCTCCCTGCCCATGTCGACCATCCGCTGGACGAGATGCGCGGGCATCTGATCAATGGTCCGCTGGAAACCGGAAAACCAGATTTCGATGTCCAGCCGGATGACGTTTTCGATGTCGCCAGCTGCTTCGTAACGCTCCATCTCCTCGAAGCGCGCGACCTGTTCCGGCGGCTCTTCCGCCTCAAATCCGCCGGGACCCGAAGCGACCGTGATCAGCGCGGCGACCCGTTCGGGGTATTCGAGCGTGAAGTCAGTGGCGATCTGCCCGCCGCGCGACACGCCCATGAGGTACGCCTTGTCGACGCTGAGATGGTCGAGCAAGGCGCGCAGATCATCGCGGTTGGAGAAGGTAACGCTATCGCTCGTCGTCTTGCCGAAGCCGCGCGTGTCGTAGCGGATCGTCCGGTAGCGGCTTGTGAACGCTTCCCATTGATCATCCCACATGCGGAGATCGGCGATGCCGGCGTGGATCAGAACGAGGGGATGCCCTTCGCCTGACATCTCGTAGTACAGCTTGCCGCCGTTCACGTCGACATAGCCGCTGGCGCTCTGTGTCATTGTGCCGCCTTTTAATTGTGGACAAATTGGTCGCAGTATCCTAGCGCAGAAGTTCAATGGGGCGCAAGTGGATGCTTAAAGGGTCGCGGGTGGACTCCATGGCGTGCGGCGCGGAATCCAGCGCGGGACGTTCTGGCGGTAGAGCTGATAGGTATCGCCAAAACGTGCGATCAAGCCGCGTTCTTCGACCAGCGGAATGTAGATCAAGTTGGCAGCCGCAAACAGCAATGTCCATATCAACAACGCGACCGACTGGGTTAAGAGGACTTCGCCGATCAAGATCAGTGCGACGCCGGTGATCATCGGGTTGCGGACATGACGATAG
>JAEVZT010000466.1 GCA_023392115.1 Chloroflexota bacterium | reverse complement strand
AGGGGTTTTCCGTTCAGTCAATCCCGCTTTGCCAGCATGGGACCCAGCTTGCGCCCGCCCAGCAGGTGCATGTGCAGGTGAAACACTTCCTGCCCGCCATCCGACTTGCAGTTGACGATCAAGCGGTAGCCGCTGTCAGCAATCCCCAATTGCCGGGCGACTTCTTTGGCGACGACAAATAGATGCCCGAGGACGGCTTCATCTTCGGGCGTAACATCGTCGACGGTCGGAATTTCCTTGTTCGGGACGATCAGAATGTGAACCGGCGCGCTCGGGTTGATGTCCTTGAACGCCGTCACGCGGTCGTCCTGATAGACGATTTCCGCCGGTATTTCACGCGCCACAATCTTTGAGAAAATGGTAGGCATTTTATCCCCCTACATTGCCAGCCCGCCGTCGACATTCAGGATGTGCCCCGTAATATACGAGGCTTCGTCGGAGGCGAGGAAGCATACCGCGCTGGCAACATCCTCAATCGTGCCCCAGCGACCGAGCGCGATGTTCTCGTCAAGCCGCTTGCGGATGTCCTCAGGCAGCGACGCCGTCAGATCGGTTGCGACGAACCCCGGCGCGACGGCGTTGACCGTGATCCCGCGTGAGCCGACTTCGCGCGCCAGCGCCTTCGTCAAACCGATGATGCCGGCTTTGCTGGCGCTGTAGTTCGTCTGTCCGCCGTTCCCCATGATGCCGCTGACGCTCGTAATGTTGATGATCTTGCCCGTGCGCTTGCGCATCATTGAGCGCACCGCCGCCTTCGAACACAGCCACGTACTGCGCAGGTTCGTCTGAACGACGATGTCGAAGTCGTCGGCACCCATCAACATGATCACGTTGTCGCGCGTCGTCCCGGCGTTGTTGACAAGGATGTCGATCTTGCCGTAGGTGTCGATCGCCGCCTTGATCAGCCCGTTCGCGCCGTCTTCCTGACTCACGTCCGCCTGAACCGCCATCGCCTGCCCACCCGCCGCCGTCAGTTCGGCGACGACTTCGTTGGCGGCGTCGGCATTCTTCTGATAATTGACGACGACGGTCGCGCCTCGCCGCCCGAGCTCAAGCGCGATGCCGCGCCCAATGCCCCGGCTCGCGCCCGTCACGACCGCGATCTTGTCGCTGAATGCTGCCATTGTGTGTCCTCCTCAAAGAAGCGTGTCATTTCAATGTCAGGCGCTACTGACCGCCGATCCAGCCGAGCATTTGAATGTTGCCACGCAGCGACCCGGTCAGGTTTTGCGCGCCGAAGCCGTTCTGGTTCGCAGCGTATACGTCGACGCGCCCGTCGATACGCGGGTTGACGCCGGTGAATGCCACCCACTGCCCGTTCGGTGACCACTGGGGACTGCACATGCTCGGCGGCGGGTTGCCGCGCGCGACGTTGCCAAGCCGGTTGTCGAATACCATCACGCCATAAGGACACTGCCCGCTGACGCCGCCGATCGCGACGCGCGAGCCGTCCGGCGACCATGCCGCCGCCAGCCCGTAACGGGCGAAGGTCGGGTTATCGACGCGGGCAAGCTCCTCGCCGCTGATGTTGGCGAGGACGATTTCAGTGCTGCTGCCCGCCGCCTGATAGACCACAAGCTGACCGGTAGGCGACCACGCTTCGGACAGCTTGAGCGCGTCGTCGCCGCCTTGCAGCGTGAGCTGGCGCGTTTCCCCGTTGACGACATCGGTGATCCACAGGTTGCGTTCCGGGTCGCCGAACAGCGGATCGCCGCTGGCATAGACGACCTGACGCGGATTCAGCCAGCGCGGCGCTTCGTTGACCCATACGTCGGAAAGCTGGCGCACTTCGCGCGTGTTGACATCCATCAGGAAGACGTTCCCGCCGACCGGCGGCGGTTCGCCGGTGCTGTCGCACGTGCCCGCTTCGCCGGGAATCCAGCTCGGGCAGCGCACACGGTCGGAGACGAACAGCAAATATTGTCCGTCCGGCGACCATGACGGGTGGAAATCATACGAGCCGTGATTGGTCACGTTGACGGGGCTCGTGCCGTCGCGGCGAACCGTGAAGATGTCGAGGTCGTAGCCGGTCGCCAGAACGATCGCGAGGAACTCGCCGTTTGGCGACCAACTGGGCGCGCTGTAGATGCCGCGCTGCGTCAGCGAGCTGATCGGCAGGATGCGCCCGGTGATGCCGATCGATAGATCGACGAGATACAGTCCCGATACCGCCGGATTGGTGCTCGGGCGCATGTAGGCGATCGAACTGCCGGACGGCGAAACGAACACTTCCGAACCGGTCGCCGTTTCAAGCTGAAGGATCGGGATGCGCCCGCTCGGGTTGGTTGGCGACACGTAATACAGCGTCTCGATGTTGTTTCCGGGCTGCGGCGTCAGCCCCGTTCCCGTCGCCGTGCGGTTGTTCGCGTTGAGAAAGGCGATCATCGGCGACGAGAGCTGGTTCAAAATGCCGCTCGGCGCTTCGATGAACTGCGTATTGTCGTAATAGGTGAATGTCGCCACCGGTCCCGGCGTGTTGAACGGCGTTGCCGTTGGCGCGGGGGTGTCTGTCGGCAAGGGCGTTTCGGTGGGCAGCGGCGTTTCCGTCGGCAGTGGTGTGTCGGTCGGCAGTGGGGTATCGGTTGGCGTTGCCGTTGGCATTGGCGTGTCGGTCGGCAGCGGTGTTGGCG
>JAEVZT010000084.1 GCA_023392115.1 Chloroflexota bacterium | reverse complement strand
GTCCAACCGTGCTCGTCCGCGCTGATATGGACGCGCTGCCAATTCACGAAGAAACCGGCTTCGAGTTCGCGTCAACGGTGGCGGGCAAAATGCACGCCTGCGGGCATGATGGTCACATGACGATCGCGCTCGGCACGGCGAAACTGCTGTCGCAGCAGCGCGACAGGATGGCGGGACGGGTCAAGTTCGTCTTTCAGCCCGCCGAAGAAATCGGCTTGGGCGCGCGGGCAATGGTCGACGACGGCGTTCTGCACGATCCGCGACCGGATGTGTCGGTCGGGCTGCACCTGTGGAACAGCCTGCCGCTGGGGACGATCGGCGTCGCCGACGGACCGGTGATGGCGGGCGCGTCGGTCTTCGACGTGAAAGTGACGGGCAAGGGCGCGCACGCGGCGCTGCCGCATCAGGGGATCGACCCCGTGCTCTGCGCGTCGCATCTGGTGACGGCGTTCCAGTCGATCGTCAGCCGGTCAATTGACCCGCTCGACACGATCGTCATCTCCGTGACCAAGATTCACGCAGG
Organism: Chloroflexota bacterium; assembly: GCA_023392115.1. Classification (GTDB taxonomy): domain Bacteria; phylum Chloroflexota; class Anaerolineae; order Aggregatilineales; family Phototrophicaceae; genus Flexifilum. The sequence goes on along the minus strand of JAEVZT010000084.1, from coordinate 3,946 downwards.
GGAAGCGTATAACGTCATCCCGCAGACCGCGGACATGAGCGGCACAATCCGCTATTTCCGCGCCGAAGTGCGCGATCAGGCGGTCGAACGGCTCAATGCGATCGCAGTTAATCTCGGCAGGGCAATGGGGTGCAGCGTCGACGTGTCGGTCAAAGACCTGACGATTCCGGTCGTCAACGATCCGCGCGTTGGCGAGCGCCTGCGCGACCTGTTCGCGCAGTACGTCGGCAAAGAGGGGCTTGATACCAGCGTGCGAACGATGGGCGCCGAAGATGTCAGCCTGTATATGGACGACATCCCCGGCATGTATTTCCTGCTCGGCGCGCAGGACACGGCGCAGGATGCCTACTACGGTCATCATCACCCGCGCTTCAGCATCACTGAAGACTCGCTGCCGCTCGGGGTCGCGCTGCTGTCGACGGCTGTCGCGTCATACGTTCTGCCGGAGGCGTGATGGCAGGGGCGACGGTGCTGCGCTGGATCGACGGGCGAGGATGGCTGGTGCTGTCCGGTGACGGCGACGAGGACATCCGCGCGATTGCCATTAACCGTTCGAGCGCCGACGGCGGGGTCGCCTGCATCTCGTTGAGCGGCGCGGGCGAACTGCTGACCGACCAGATAGTCGAACTCGGCGCGCCGTCGAGTTATCAAGTCGACGTGTTCACTGAAGACGATCAGGCGGTACAGTCCAAGCTGGCGGAAGCGGGCGTCGTCATCATCGAGGGCGGCGCGAGTGCCGACGAGGTGCGCTCAGTACTGCGCGGCGCGGCGATCGACGGCATACAGGAAGCGTATCAAAACGGCGCTGTCGTGCTCGTCGAAGGCGCTGCCGCCGAAGCCTTTGGCGCGTGGATTCTGGCGGATGGCGCTGCTGCCGGGTTGGAATGGGTCGAAGGCGCCGTCATCATGCGCGGCGGCGAGGGGGTTGGCGCGCGCGCCCTTCCGGTATTTGAGGCGCAGCCGAACGCCGTCGCGATCGCCGTTGCACCGGGGTCGGCGCTGGCGCTCGGTCCTGATGGGCAGGTCGAAACATGGGGCAGGCGTCAGGTGACTGTCGCCCTCGGTCCCGCATACCAAACGTGAGGAGCAGTCATGCCGGCAACAATTCTGGTCGGGGCGCAGTGGGGCGACGAGGGCAAGGGGCGCGTCGCTGATTGGCTGGCGTCGTCCTCGGACATCGTCGCCCGTTACGCGGGCGGTGATAACGCCGGTCACACGGTTTACGTCGGCGGCGAGGTCTTCAAGCTCCACCTGATCCCCTCGGGCATCGTCCGCGAAGACGTTGTCTGCGTCCTCGGCAACGGCACGGTCATCAACCCCGTTAATCTGCTGCGTGAAATCGAGGAAATCCGCGCCAAGGGTGTCAACGTAACGCCCAGCCGTCTGATCATCAGCACGCGGGCGCACATCATCACTCCGGCGCACATCGCGCTTGACGCGGCGGCGGAAAAGGCGCGCGGGGCGGGCGCGATCGGCACGACGCTGCGCGGCATCGGGCCCGCTTATACCGACAAGACAGAGCGATCGGGTATTCGCGCCGGACAGATGGCAGACGCGGAAACCTTCACCGACGCGCTCTACAGCCACATCGAGGGGGCGAACGCGCGCCTTGTCCGCGACGGACACGAGCCGATCGATCCACAGACGAGCGCCGAAGCGTATATCGACGCGGCGCTGCGGCTCAAGCCGTTCCTGCGCGACACGGCGCTCTATCTGAATGATCGCTTGCGATCGGGCGCGCGCGTCCTGTGCGAAGGCGCTCAGGGGACGATGCTCGACATCGATCACGGCGATTACCCGTTCGTCACCAGTTCCTCGCCGACATCTGGCGGCGCGCTGACCGGACTCGGCTTCGGTCCGCGCTACGTCGATCGCGTGGTCGGTGTGGCGAAAGCCTTCAGCACGCGCGTCGGGTCGGGTCCCTTCCCGACCGAAGTTGAAGGCGAGCTGGCAGATCGGCTGCGTGGCACCGGCGAGAACTTCTGGGACGAGTACGGCACGACGACAGGACGTCCGCGCCGCTGCGGCTGGCTCGACGTGATGATGCTGCGCTATGCCGCCGCCGTCAACGGCTTCACCGAACTTGTCCTGACCAAACTCGACATCCTCAGCGGCTTCGACGAGCTTCTTATCGGTGTCGGCTATCAACTCGGTGGTACAATGCTGGAAGCGCCGCCGTTGACGACGCAGGATCAGGCGCGCGTCGAGCCGGTCTACGAGCGCCTTCCCGGCTGGCACGAGCCGATCGGGACGGTTCGCGCGTGGGACGACCTGCCGGAAGCGGCGCGGGCGTACATCGACCGGGTCGCGGCGCTGCTCGACCTGCCGATTAATACGGTCAGCGTTGGACCTGAAAGAGAGCAGCTCGTCTGCCGTTAGGGATAGCGAAGACGATGCAGGACAGCACCTACCAGTACACGATGGAAGCGCCGGTTTCGCACCCGCCGAAACGGGTTGTTTCGCTCGTGCCGAGCATGACCGAATCGCTGTTCGAGCTGAACGTCGGCGACCGGCTGATCGCCATCACCGATTACTGCGTCTATCCTGAAGCTGAAACGGCGCGGCTGCCGCGCATCGGCGGGACGAAGAACCCCGACGTGGCGCGTATTATCGACATGCAGCCCGACTTGGTGCTGGCGAACCGCGAGGAGAACCGCCAAGCCGACGTCGAGGCGCTTGAGGCGGCGGGCATCCCCGTCTGGGTGACGTTCCCGCGCACGGTGCGCGAAACATTCAACCTGCTGTGGAACATCATGCACATCTTCGATGAGCCGACGATGGTCGAGCGCGTCCGTTCGGCGGAGTGGATGTGCGACTGGCTCGAACGGATGGAACGCCCGACGGTGTGCCGCGTTTTCGCGCCGATCTGGTACGAACCGCTGATGACGTTCAACGCCGACACCTACATGCACGATCTGCTGCGCGTGTGCGGCGCGACGAATGTCTTTGCCGACCGCGCCCGCCGTTATCCGTTGAGCGCCGATCTTGGCGAGCGTGAGCCTTACCCCGCCGACGATCCGCGCGCTGCCGAACGCGACACGCGCTACCCGCGAATCACGCTGGCAGAGGTGGAAGCGGCGCAGCCCGACGTGATCCTGCTGCCGAGCGAGCCGTTCGCGTTCACCGAAGCCCATATCCCGATCTTTTCCGCGCTTGATGTCCCCGCCGCGCGCGACGGGCGTATCCACCTTGTCGACGGCTCGCTCCTGACATGGCACGGTACGCGTACGATGCGCGCGCTCAGTTCTTTGCCCGCGTTCCTGTGTTCAGATGGCGATCAATGATGCGAAACCCGACGACTCTAGCAGAGGCGATGAGCGACATCGTCCACGACCTGAAAACCCCGCTGGCATCGCTGAAAGGGCTGATCGAAATGCTCGAAGGGGTCGGTCCGCTCAACGACCAGCAGCAGCGCCTGAGCCAGAGCGCCCTTGCCAGCGTTCAGTACATGGAACGGATGATTGCCGACATGCTCGAGCTGGCGCGCATTGAAGCCGAGCGCCCGCTCGAAGCGAACGACTGCGACGTCGATGAAGTCGTCCGCCATGCCGAACAGGTGATGTCGGATTATGCCCGCTGGCATAAGGTGACGATCGAGACAACGGTCGACCCGAATGTGGGCACGATTCAGGCGGACACGCGGCGCATTGACCACGTGATGACGAACCTGATCAGCAACGCGATCAAGTACAACCGTCCGGATGGCGTCGTCTATGTGCAGGCGGCGGGGTATGACGCTTACGTCGAACTGACCGTGAGCGACACCGGCATGGGCATTCTGCCGGAAGATGTGCCGCACGTTTTCGAGCGCTTTTTCCGGTCGGCGTATCGCGGTGGCAGGCGCATCGAGGGCACGGGGCTCGGGCTGGCGATCGTCAAGGCGATCGTCGATAAGCACGGCGGGCAAATCATGCTGGAAAGCGTCTTCAAGCAGGGGACGACGATC
>JAEVZT010000060.1 GCA_023392115.1 Chloroflexota bacterium | reverse complement strand
GCAGTCTCGCAAGCGTTGCGCTTGCTGATGGAGGCGGACGCCGCGCCCGACGATGACCAAGCCCTGTTTCATATGCACAATTCTCTGCAAGCCGATCTCGAACATCAGGGACGGCACTCGCGCGCTCTGCTCGCCTTCGCGCTCGTGAACCTCGTCTCGTGGACGATCAGCGCGGTCAACATGGGAACATCGTGGGGCTTCCAGATGACGCTGCCGCTCGCCGTGATGATTATCGGCGGCGTGCCGCTGTTCCTCGACTGGCAAGCGCGTCAGCAGGCAGAATACAAAAACTGGTTTGCTCGGCTGCCCCTGCGCCACATCATCGCCTACGGGGTAGGCATTATCGGCTTGTGGCTCGCCGGCGCTTACCGTGTCATCAACCCGTGGGACGCCGACACGCTCCTCAAATACTGGAGCATCCTGCTGCCGCTGCACATCGTCTGGAGCGTCGTCGTCCAGCCGATCGTGCAGAACTTCATGCCCGGCAAAGCGCAAACAGCGCCGCCTGAGAAACGCAAGCCTGACGCCCGACTATTGCTCGCCGACGACGGCGAAGTATTTGAAATCGCCGATTCGGAACAGGAAAAGCTGCCGTTCTACAGGCGGCGTGGGCAGTAACTCGCGTGCAGCCGCTTTCCAGACTGTACACAACCTGTCGTCAAGCCCGGCTGCCCGCGAAGCGTGCCCGGCGTTCGGGTCGACGCGCGTTATGCACCGCAGGGAAATTCTGAAATTCGTGTGAAATTACAGATGTACTAATTGTTTGTGTGGTATTTTACTTTTATAAAAGCAAATAGGTTGTACAATAGCACCCACACAGCACCATGTGGTCAATTAGCCTCGGTGTATCCATCGATATCTAGCTCTTGGTGAATAAAACAGAGAACTTACATCAGATGGAGCTTAGTCTTTCATTTATGGGATTACCTCGAATTACGGGCGGTCGAACGCGCATCATTCGTCACATCGTCATTGACGCGATTATCATCGGATATGCGTACGCGATCACCCTATTCTTTCGGGCACTGGCAAACCCGGTCGCGGTCGTCGAGAGCATTTCTGTGTTTGTCTTCGGCGGGATTATGCTGCTCGCCATGCTCTACGCCTTCGGCGTTTACCAGCGGCTTTGGAAGCATACCAGCGGCTACGAAGTGACGATTATCGTCAAGGCGGTCACGCTGGCGACGATCCTTATCGGCGCCTACGTCTTTCTGCGCCAGATCGACTGGCTGCATATGCCGATGCTCGTGGTCGGCAACATGCTGGCGATGGTCGGCTTCGTCATGGTTCGCTACCGCTCGCGGCTGATCAGCGGCTTGTCGTGGCGCTGGTACGCCGCGCGCAAGCGTGAGCTGGCGAAGACGCCGACGCGCGTCCTGATCATCGGTGCCGGCGATGCCGGGCAGACGCTCGCGTGGCGGCTGAAACACCGCTTCAACAACACCCGTTATCACATCGTCGGTTTCATCGACGATGACCCGACGAAACAGGATATGTTCCTCGAAGGCTGCCGCATCCTCGGCACGCGCCACGATATCGTCCGGTTGACCGAGGCACTCGGCATCGATCTGATCGCCGTCGCCCTCCATAACGTGACAGGACCGGATTTCCGCGAAATTCTGACCCTGTGCGAGCGTACCAACGCGCTGATCAAGGTCGTGCCCGACTTACAGGCGATGGTGTCCGCCACGCGCACGTCGCCGCTGCTGCGCGATGTCACGCCTGAAGACCTGATTGGTCGTAGCCCGATCACGCGTCACGCGGCGCTCGACTTCACGCCCGTGACGAGCAAGACGGTCTTGATCACCGGCGCGGCAGGCTCGATCGGTTCCGAACTGTGCCGGCAGATGCCCGGCTATACACCGACCCGGCTGATCCTGCTCGACAACAACGAGAGCGGGCTGAACGACCTGATGCTCGAACTGCGCGCTCAGCACCCGCACCTGTCGATCGTCCCGGCGCTGGCGGACATCACCAACCCGCGTTCGCTGCGCGCCGTCTTCACCAAATATCGACCGCAGGTCGTGTTCCACGCCGCCGCTTACAAGCACGTGCCGATGCTCGAATACTACCCGGAAGAAGCGCTGCGCGTGAACATCGGCGGGACGAAGAACCTCGTCGACCTGTCGTGCGAGCTTGGCGTCGAGCGTTTCGTCCTGATTTCGACCGACAAAGCCGTCAACCCGTCGAGCATCATGGGCGCGACTAAGCGCATCTGCGAGCTGCTCTTACAGGCGACCGCCCAGCATCCCGACAACCGCATGGTGTTCGCGTCTGTCCGCTTCGGCAACGTCCTCGGCAGCCGCGGCAGCGTCGTCCCGATCTTCAACCGCCAGATCGACGCCGGCGGTCCGGTGACCGTCACGCACCGCGAGATGACGCGCTATTTCATGAGCATCCCTGAAGCCGTCAACCTGATCATCCACGCCGCCTGCATGACGAAGGGCAAGGACGTATTCATCCTGAAGATGGGCGAAGTCGTGCGGATCGTCGAACTTGCCGAGCGCATCATCCGCCTGCGCGGTCTGCGCCCGTACAAGGATATCGCCATCGAGTTCACCGGCGTTCGACCCGGCGAGAAGCTGCACGAAGAACTGTACTATGCCGCAGAAACGCCGCTCGACACGATGCATCCCAGCATCTTGCAGCTCCGTCCCACTGATCTGGAGATCGACGCCGACGGTTTCTGGTCGCGCCTGTCCACCCTGATGCAGAACATCTCGAGCGATCCGCAGGACGTGCTGTGCAGCCTGCGTAATGTCATCCAGCCGCAGTCCTCAACAGCGATGAGCGTCGAATAGGCGCTGCAGAATTGAACCTACAGGGGCGATCCGGTGGATCGCCCTTTTGATTCGCCGATCCCTCACCCCGGTTTCTGCTCATTCTCGGCGGTACACAGTCTGGCGAAGTGCTTGAGCAGGTTAGTCCAGCCGGCATCTTCGGACTCCATCCCTTCGCGCCAAA
>JAEVZT010000048.1 GCA_023392115.1 Chloroflexota bacterium | reverse complement strand
CTGTCGTTGTGCGTGTGAATGCCGATCTGGATCTGCGGGAATGCCTCGCACGCCGCCTTCACATAATGCGCGACTTCCGACGGCAGCGACCCGCCGTTGGTATCGCACAGGACGATACAGTCCGCGCCCGCCTCGACCGCCGCGCGCAGCGTTTCGAAGCCGTACTCGAAATCGAGCTTGCAGCCGTCGAAGAAGTGTTCGGCGTCGTAGATCACCTCTTTGCCGAGCTGCTTGAAGTAGCGCACGCTGTCGCCGATCATGCGCAGGTTTTCGTCGGCGATCGTCTGCAAGACGTCGGTGACGTGCAGCATCGACGTTTTGCCGACGATAGTCACGACCGGCGTGTCGGCGTCGATCAGCGCGCGGATGTTCGGGTCGTCATCGGTAGGGCTGTTCTTGCGCCGCGTCGCGCCGAAGGCGGCGATCTTGGCATGCTTCAGCGTCAGCGACTTGACTTCCTGAAAGTAGGCGGCGTCTTTCGGGTTTGAACCGGGCCAGCCGCCTTCGATGTACGCCACGCCGAGGTTGTCGAGCAAGTGCGTGACGCGCAGCTTGTCCGCCAGCGAAAGCGAGATGCCTTCGCGCTGCGTCCCATCACGCAGGGTGGTATCGTAGATGGCTACTCGTGTCATATTCGCGCCTTTGATAAAGAAGTTGACAGTTTACAGTTGTCAGTTGACAGCTAAAGAACCCTGTTTGCCGTTCTGCTTCTACCCCTCACCCCTGCCCCTCTCCCACGCAGGCGGGAGAGGGGAGAGCCGTTTTGCTCCCCTCCCTGAATTCGGGGAGGGGCAGGGGGTGAGGTTCTTTGACTGTTCACTGTAAACTGTCAACTGTGAACTAGACTGTGCTTACCCGCGCCGGATAGCTTGACTCATACGTCGCGATTTCGTCTTCCAGCCCGAGCAGGTAGCCGAGCTGATCGACGCCGTTGAGCAGGCAGTGTTTCGAAAAGCCGTCGATCGGGAACGTGACCGCGCGCCCATCGGGCAGCGTCAGCGTCTGCGCTTCCAAGTCGACAGTCACCTGTGTCGTCGGGTCTTCCTCTGCCAGACTGATCAACTGGCGGTGCGTTTCCTCGTCGACGACGATCGGCAGCAGCCCGTTCTTGAGCGAGTTGTTGCGGAAGATGTCGGCGAAATACGTGCTGACGACCGCCTGAAAACCCGCGCCCACCAGCGCCCACGGCGCGTGCTCGCGCGAGCTACCGCAGCCGAAGTTGTGTCCGCCGATCAGCACCGACGCGCCCTGATGCTCCGGCTGGTTGAGGACGAAATCGGATTTCGGCGAGCCATCGGCGTTGTAGCGCCAGTCTGAAAACAGCGCCGCGCCCAGTCCCGCCTTGTCGGTCACTTTCAGGTAACGCGCTGGAATGATCTGGTCGGTGTCGATGTCGTTGATCGGCAGCGCGGCGACCTTGCCGTTGAATGTCTTGATCGGTTCCATCGTTAGCCTCTCCCTAGACCGTGACCAGCTCGCGGATCAGCGTGCGCGGGTCGGTGACGACGCCTGTGACCGCCGTCGCCGCCGCCGTCAGCGGGCTGGCGAGGAACGTCCGCCCGCCCTTGCCCTGCCGACCCTCGAAATTACGGTTGCTCGTGCTGACCGCGTACTGTCCCGGCTGAAGCTGATCGCCGTTCATGGCGATGCTCATCGAGCAACCCGCCTCGCGCCATTCCGCGCCCGCTTCTCTGAAGACGCGATCCAGCCCTTCGGCTTCCGCCTGCGCCTTGACCTGCTGCGAGCCGGGGACGACCAGCATACGCACGTCATCGGCGACTCGCCGCCCCTTGATGAACTTCGCCGCCTCGCGCAGATCGCCGATGCGCGAATTGGTGCAGCTTCCGAGGAAGACGACGTCAACCTTCTTGCCCAGCAGCGGTTGACCGGGCTGCAAGTCCATGTAGCGCAGCGCCTTTTCGAGCGCCATCCGCTGCGACACATCGCCGACGCGATCCGGATCGGGGACGCGACTGGTGATCGCCATGCCCATACCGGGGTTCGTGCCGTAGGTGATCATCGGCACGAGATCGTCGGCGTCGAGGACGACTTCGGCGTCAAAAACCGCGCCGTCGTCGGTCGGCAGCTTGCGCCATTCCTCGACCGCGCGTTCCCAGTCCGCGCCCTGCGGCGCGTGTGGGCGACCGTAAACATAGTCGAATGTCGTCTCGTCGGGCGCGACCATGCCGGCGCGCGCGCCGCCTTCGATCGACATATTGCAGATCGTCATCCGCCCTTCCATGCTCAACGCGCGGATCGCCTCGCCCATGTATTCGAGGACGTAGCCCGTCCCGCCGCCGACGCCGATCTTGGCGATGATGGCGAGGATGATGTCTTTCGCCGTCACGCCGTCTTCGAGCCGACCTTCGACGCGGATCGCCATCGTCTTCGGCTTGTTTTGCAGCAGACACTGAGTCGCCAGCACGTGACCGACCTCGCTCGTGCCGATCCCGAAGGCGAGCGCGCCGAACGCGCCGTGCGTGCTGGTGTGACTGTCGCCGCACACGATGGTCATCCCCGGCTGGGTCAAGCCCTGTTCCGGTCCAATCACGTGAACGATCCCCTGATTGCTTGTGCCGAGGTCGAACAGTGGAATGTCGAAGTCGGCGCAGTTCTGGCGCATGACATTGAGCTGCGCCGCCGCCTGCGTGTCGGTCACCGGGATCAGCCCGTCCAGCCCGCGCGGCGTGGTCGGCGTGCTGTGATCCATCGTGCCGAGCGTCTGCTGCGGTCGCCGGACTTTCAGCCCGCGCTGGCGCATCTCGGTGAATGCCTGCGGCGACGTGACCTCGTGGACGAGGTGCAGGTCGATGTACAGCACCGCCGGCAAATCCGCCGTCTGCGGGCGGACGAGGTGGTTATTCCATACTTTCTCGAAAAGCGTTCTCGGTTGAGTCATGCCTGCTGTTCCTGTTTCCATTACACGTCTATCGTTTCAACGAATCAAGTTTGCCGCTGTCACGCTGAGCGCGGCGTCGACCGCCGCCTTGGCGTGGATCAGCGTTGTATCAAAGACTGGCACGGGGCAGTCTTCCTGCTTGATCAGCAAGCCGATCTCGGTACAGCCAAGGATCACGCCCTGCGCGCCGTCGGCGACCAGCTTGTCGATGATCCGCAGGTAATCCGCCTTCGACGCCGGGTTGATCTGCCCCACCACCAGTTCTTCATAGATCACGCGGTGGACGCCCCCGCGGGGGGGGGCACCCCCGCCCGGG
>JAEVZT010000569.1 GCA_023392115.1 Chloroflexota bacterium | reverse complement strand
CGCCTATCTTGACCGAATCAAGCCGAAGCACCGGATTCTCGTCAGCGCGGACGGCATCTGGGCGGACGACAGCCACCGGACGAGCGACTTCATCGACGCCGATCCGGTGCTGCTGTGCTTGAGCGCCAGCGGACGCCTGTCAGGACGCGCTGAAACGCCGTGGGCGCGCCAGATTCGCGCGGTTGAAGCGGTGACGTGGCTCAACCTCGGTCAGCGGCTGAACGAAGCATTCTTCGACGGCGCGGCGGTGGCCGAGCTGTTCGACGCGCTGCCCGACGGCGCGATCGTCTTCGCCGGAAACAGCCTGCCGGTGCGCCACGTCGAGCAGTTTGCCCGCCCAACAGGGAAGTCAATTCAGGTGTACGCCAATCGTGGCGCGAGCGGCATCGACGGCAACGTGTCGACGGCGCTCGGCATCGCCGCCGGAACGGGCAAGCCGCTGGTGATGCTCGTCGGCGACGTGACGCTCTACCACGATATGAACGGCTTGCTCGCAGTCCGTAAGTGCGGCGTCGAGAACGTGACGGTCGTCCTGCTCAACAACGACGGCGGTGGCATCTTCCACCGCCTGCCGATCCATCAGTACGATCCGCCGTTCAATGACCTGTTCGTCATGCCGCACGGGCTTGAGTTTGAACACGCGGCGAAGCTGTACGGTTTGGATTTTGTCCGCGCAGGCAACGCCGATCTCTTGCGGCAGGCGCTCGACACCAGCATCGGGTCGGGGATGCCGCGGATCATCGAAGTGCGGACAGATGCCGCGCAAGACGAGGCGCGGCGCAAACAAATCGTGCAGCAGATCAACCGGGCTTTACAAGCACAACAGGAGTGATGCAGATGGTCGACTGGGTAGAGGTCAAACAGTTCGAGGATATTACCTATCACAAGGCGGATGGCATGGCGCGCATTGCCTTCAACCGCCCGGAAGTTCGCAACGCCTTCCGCCCCAAGACGATCGACGAGATGACGGAGGCGTTCCGCGACGCGTGGCGCGACCAGTCGGTCGGCGTTGTCCTGCTGACCGGCAACGGTCCGGCGGCGGACGGCAAATACGCGTTTTGCTCCGGCGGCGACCAGAAGGTGCGTGGTCACGCCGGTTACGTCGGCGATGACGGCGTCGCGCGTCTGAACGTGCTCGAACTCCAGCGCATCATCCGCACCATGCCCAAGCCGGTGATCGCACTGGTGGCGGGCTACGCGGTCGGCGGCGGGCACGTGCTTCATGTGATCTGCGACCTGACGATCGCCGCCGACAACGCGATCTTCGGGCAGACGGGTCCCAAGGTCGGCAGCTTCGACGGCGGCTTCGGCGCGAGCTATCTGGCGGAGATCGTCGGGCAGAAGAAGGCGCGCGAAATCTGGTATCTGTGCCGCCAGTACGACGCGCAGGCGGCGCTCGACATGGGGCTTGTCAATAAGGTCGTGCCGGTCGAACAGCTTGAAGCCGAAGGCGTCCAGTGGGCGCAGGAAATCCTCGACAAAAGTCCGATCGCCATCCGCTTCCTCAAGGCGGGTTTCAATGCCGACCTTGACGGGCAGACCGGCTTGCAGGTGCTCGCCGGCGACGCGACGATGCTGTTCTACATGAGCGAGGAAGGCAGCGAAGGGCGCGACGCCTTTGTCGAGAAGCGCCCGCCGAATTATCGCAAGTATCCGTGGCGACCGTGAAAAGAAGTTGACAGTTCACAGTAGACAGTTGACAGTGAGAGCGTGATGCTGGATTGGCTGGCGGCGCAGACGGCGGCGCGACCGGATGGGGTCGCGCTGGTAATTGGCGAGGCAGAATACACCTACGCCGATTTAAACGCGCGCGTCGATGCTGCTTGCGCGCGGCTGACGGCGCTCGGCGTCACGCCAGGGATGATGGTCGCGCTGCTGCTGCCGAGTCGCCTTGAAACCGTCGTCCTGATTCATGCGCTGGCGCGGCTTGGCGCGGTGCTGCTGGCGCTCAACACGCGGCTGACGGCAGCGGAGATCGACTACCAGCTTGAAATGGCGGGCTGCGACTTGTTGATCTGCGCCCGCAATACGGAAGCTGCCGCCGCCGAACTCAAGCGCCAGCCGCTGCGGATCGTCACGCTCGATCAGCCGCAGACGTCGCGCGCCGAAGCATGGGATGCCATTCCCCCGCGTGCGAATTGGCAGCCTGCGCCGTGTGACCTCGAGCGCGTGCAGGGGGTTCTGTTCACGTCGGGCACGACCGGTACGCCGAAGGGCGCGCAGATGACGTTCGCCAATCACTTCTGGAGCGCGATGGCGTCGGCGTACAGGATCGGCACGCTGCCCGACGACCGCTGGTTGTGCCCGATGCCGCTGTATCACGTTGGCGGCTTGGCGATCATCCTGCGCTGCTGCCTGTACGGGACGACGGTTGTCCTGCAAAACGGCTTCCAGCTTGACGCGATCGATCGCGCCCTCGACACCCAGCCGATCAGCCTGATGTCGGTCGTGCCGACGATGCTCTACCGCCTGCTCAAGGCGCGCGAGTCGTTTCCGCCGTCGCTGCGGCTGATCCTGCTCGGCGGCGCGGCGGCATCGACGGACTTGCTCGAACGCTGTCACGAGCGCGGGCTGCCGGTGGCGACGACCTACGGCATGACCGAAACGGCGACGCAGGTGGCGACGATGCTTCCCGACGACGCGCGCCGCAAGCCGGGCAGCGTCGGCAAACCGCTGCTGTACACGACAGTCCGGATCGTCGACGAGCGCGGCTATTCGCTGCCGCCGGGCGCGCCGGGCGAAATCGTCGTCAGCGGCAAGACGGTCATGCGCGGCTACCTGCACCAGCAGCCGACAAACGGCGAGATCAAGACTGGCGACATCGGCTTCCTCGATGAAGACGGCGACTTGTGGCTGATGGATCGGCGTTCCGATCTGATCGTCAGCGGTGGCGAGAATATCTACCCGTCCGAAGTCGAAAGCGTCCTGCGCTCGCACCCCGCGGTTGCCGATGCCTGTGTGGTCGGCGTGCCGGATGCCGAATGGGGGCAGCGAGTCGCCGCGCTCGTCGCGCTTCGCACGGGCATGGACGTGCGCGAGCCGGCGCTGATCGCCTACAGCCGGGAGAGGCTGGCGGGCTACAAGCAGCCGCGTCTGATCCGCTTCATCGACAGGCTGCCGCAGACGGCGTCGGGCAAAATCCACCGCCGCGCCGTCCTCGATACGTTTCTTTCCTCGCCAACATGATCATCGACGGCGTGAACTATCATTACCGCCTCGTCGGGCAGGGCGATCCGGTCGTCCTGCTGCACGGCTTCACGGGGAGTTCCGCCAATTGGTCGCCGGTCATCGACGCGCTTGCGCCCGATTACACGGTTCTCGCAGTCGATCTGCTCGGTCACGGCGACACCGGCTCGCCCGCCGATCCCGTGCGTTACCGGATCGAACGCGCGGCGGCTGATCTCGCGGAACTAATTCCCCAACTCGTCGCGCCACCGGTCACGCTGCTCGGCTATTCGATGGGTGGTCGGCTGGCGCTGTACGCAGCGATACACTATCCTCACTTAATCAAGCGGCTGATCCTCGAAAGCGCGTCGCCGGGACTGGAAGACGCCGCCGAACGCGCCGCCCGCCGCCAGAGCGACGAGGCGCTGGCGGATCGGATCGAGCGCGAGGGGATCGAGGCGTTTGTCCACTATTGGGAGCAGATCCCGTTATTCGCCACGCAGACGCCGGAACAGCGCGATCGCCTGCGCGCCGGTCGGCTGAAGAACGCCCCGACCGGGCTGGCGAACAGCCTGCGCGGCATGGGAACAGGCGCGCAGCCGCCGCTGTGGGATCGTTTAGGTGAGGTGGGCGAGCACACGCTCTTGATCGCCGGTGAGCGTGATAGTAAGTTCACGGCGATCGCGCGGCGAATGGCGTCACTCATCCCGCGCGCCGATCTGGCGATCATCCCGCACGCGGGACATACGGTTCACCTTGAACAGCCCGACGTCTACACAAAGATCATTGCTGACTGGATCGAGCGACATGCCTGACATCGACAAGCGTGGCAAGCTGGACGAAGAGGTCTTTTCCTATCAGGTGACAAAGGACGGGCGCGTCCTGATCTACTGGCACGAGAAGCAGGTGAAAACGCTGGCGGGGGCGGAAGCGCAGCGGTTTTTGAGCCGGATCGATGGCTTGGAAGGCAAAGACGCCCAGCTGGTGCTGGCGAAAATCACCGGAAATTTCAAGCACGGCAACGAGCGCCGCGACAGGGGGTAAAGGTGATACTTCAAGCACTCGTTCAAAGAGACCCCACCCCCGTCCCCTCCCCGAATTCGGTGAGGGGAGAAAAGCAGGCTACTTCTTTTGCCCCTCTCCCCTGAATTCGGGGGAGAGGGGTTGGGGTGAGGAGGTTAAATGACCCTCAGAAGGGTATCGCCTGTTCTAGAAATCTCAGTATGGCGTTACTCAATCTCGATCAGGACTTCGCCGCGCTTGACGGTTTGCTGTGTGGCGACGTGGATCGCCGCGATTGTCCCATCGAACGGGGCGCGGATCTCATTCTGCATCTTCATCGCCTCGAGAT
>JAEVZT010000519.1 GCA_023392115.1 Chloroflexota bacterium | reverse complement strand
AACGGCAAACCGATCCTCGTCACCGCCGTTTGAAACGTCTTGCGGTCGTCATGCGTATAGGGTCAACAGGGCGGACGATATCCGTTCGCCCGCTGCCGCGCCGATAATCCGCCAACGGGCGGGGGTGAAAACTAGCCATTTGGCTGAGTACAGCGGCGCGAAGCAGCCCTATGATCGGGTTAATCAGTGAGGGGTGAGGAAGACCACCATGACGACACAGAAATCACGCACCGGACTGGCAATCACGCTGCTGGTGCTCGGCGTACTCTTCTTGATGATCGAAGGCGGCGTGTTCAGCCGGGGCACGATCGGCGCGTTCTTTGGCGGTTTGGGGGGCAGCATTGGCGCGTTCTTCGGCAGCCTCGGCGGCGCGATCGGTTCATTCTTCGGCAGCCTCGGCAGTGCGATTGGCATCGTCTTCGGCAGCATTGGTCGCCTGTGGCCCGTCGTGCCAATCCTGATCGGTCTGTACATGATCTTCCGCCGCCCGTCTCATCCGGCGGATGTGGCTGAGAAAGAGAAGCGTTCCTAAAGGCTCGGAACGAAATGCGCAGAGGGGCGGCAAGGGGATAGCCGCCCCTTTGTGATTCCTAGGGTGGTTATCCCCACACTTTAAGCGCCGCGCGATCCCCGTTATACTTCCCCGCAGATTTGACAGCCAATCCACCGGATGAAGCACATGAGACTGGGCATTATTGGATTACCCAACAGCGGCAAAACGACGATCTTCAACGCCCTGACCAACAGCAGCTTGCCGACGGGCGCGGGCACGAGCGGTCAGTTCGAGATTCACACGGCGGTCGTCAACGTCCCCGACCCGCGCGTCGACGCGCGCAAGGCGTTGTACAACCCAAAAAAGACGACCTACACGCAGGTGACGTATGTCGACATCGCCGGACTCGACAAGGGCATCGGCGAGGGTGGCTTGAAGGGACAGTTCCGCAACGAACTGTCGGGACTCGACGGCTTCCTGCACGTCGTCCGCGTCTTCGACGACGAGAACGTACCGCATCCCTACGACACGATCGACGCCGCGCGCGACGTCGAAACGCTCGACAGCGAGTTCCTGCTGACCGACCTCGTGACCGTCGAAACGCGCCTCGAACGGCTCGACGCCGAGCAGAAGCGCAAGGGGCGGACGATGGAAAAGGCGCTCGTCGATGAGATCGACGTCATGCACCGCCTCAAGGCGCAGCTCGAGGACAGCAAGCCGCTGCGCGATCTCGGCATGACTGAGGAAGAAATCAAGCCGCTGCGCGGATACGGCTTCCTGACGCTCAAGCCGGTCTTGATCGTCCTCAACGGCGACGAGAACAGCAAGGACGCGACGCTCGACTACGATCACGCCATGAGCAAGGTCGTCGCGCTTCAGGGCAGGATCGAGGCGGAGCTGGCACAGCTTGATCCGGAAGACGCCGCCGTGTTCATGGAAGAATACGGCATCACCGAACTGAGCGCGTCAAAGGTCATTCGCCTGTCCTACGAGCTGATGAACATCCAATCGTTCTTCACCGTCGGCGAGGACGAGGTGCGGGCGTGGAGCGTCCGCGTCGGCGCGACCGCGCCGGAAGCGGCAGGCGCGATTCACAGTGACCTGCAAAAAGGCTTCATCCGCGCCGAAGTGATGAAGTACGACGACCTGATCAGCGCCGGAAGCGAAGCCGCGCTCAAGCAGTCGGGCAAGTTCCGACTTGAGGGGCGCGACTACGTCGTCAAGGACGGCGACATCGTCCACGTCCGCTTTAATGTCTAACCCGCGCCTGTTCATCGCGTCCGGCATTTTTCACCCTGAGCCGGGTGGACCCGCGACCTACCTGCACGAACTGCTGCCGGAACTGCTGGCGCGCGGTTGGGACATTCGCGCGCTGGCGTACGGCGACGCGGCGGGCGGATCGTACCCCTACCCGCTGACGCGCATCCCGCGCGGGTCGCTGCCGGTGCGGATGATCGGCTACGCGCGGGCGGCGCGTCCGCTGCTGGAGTGGGCAGACGTGGTTTACATCCATACGCTCGGCTTGCCGCTGTGGGGCAGCCGACACGCGCCGCGAGTCGTCAAGATCGTTGGCGATCTGGCGTGGGAACGCGCCGTTCGCCGGGGCTGGATTCCGCCAAGCGAGGACATCGACGCCTATCAGACGCGGCAGTATGACGATCTGCGCGTGGCGATTGACCGCGCCCGCCGCGCCCGTGAAGCGCGGTCGATGGACGGCGTGATCGTGCCGAGCGAGTATCTGAAGCGGATGGTGGTCGGCTGGGGCGTTGATCCGCGCAAGGTGCGCGTGATCTACAACGCGCTGCCGCCGGACGCCGAAATCCCCAACGTGACGCAGGATGCGGCGCGGGCGAGCCTAGGCTTGCCCGACGCGCCGACCCTGCTGACGGTCGGCAGGCTGCTGCCGTGGAAGGGCGTCGACCACCTGATCACCGCGTTGAGCCGCGTATCCGACGTGCGCCTGATTGTGGCGGGCGACGGCGACATTTTGCCCGCCCTGAAAGCGCAGGCGGAACGGCTGAAGGTGGCGGATCGGGTTGATTTTCTGGGGCGTGTCGGGCGCGAGAACATGCCGCTTCTCATGCGCGCCGCCGACTACGTCGCCCTGTATTCGGGCTACGAAGGCTTGTCACACACGCTGCTCGAAAGCCTGCGCGCCGGCACGCCGGTGATCGCCAGCGACAAGGGCGGCAATCCCGAAGTCGTGCAGCACGGGATCAACGGGTTGCTCGTGCCGTATGTCGACGTTGACGCGCTGACCGAGGCGATCACGCTGGCGTTTCAGCCGGGGATGCGCGATCGGCTGGCGGCGAACAGCGCCGCCGGGATGGATCGCTTCGACTTCACGCGCATGGTCGACGAGACCGCGGCGGCGCTGGCTTCTTACGCGAAATAGCCTACTTGCGGTTTCGGCTGTTGTACTGAACGAGGCGTTCCCAATCGATCGTCCCGTCAGGAAAGCAAAAGTCTCTCGAAAAGTCATCAACAAGCTGTGCCTGTAACGCGCCCCGACCTGCCGAGAACGCTTCGTTGTGGCGCGTCGCTTGGTAGCCGATCGGCTCGATCAACTCAAGGTATAGATTTTCTTCGCCGGAGATGAAATGCCAGAAACTCTGTCCGACCTTACGGACGAAAAACCCGTTGTCGGCATCTTTCGCGTTGCCGTAGCAGCAGCCAAGTACGGGTTGAATGTTCAGTTTTGAACGCGCCTGCTTCTGAACGACGACAGCGCGTTGAAAATTGTCGCGCAGCTTCTTGTGCTGGCTACTGTTTCCCCAATTGATTCCAGATTTGATGGCGATTAAGTAGCGAGTCGTGTCGTCATCGAACTCGAGAT
>JAEVZT010000453.1 GCA_023392115.1 Chloroflexota bacterium | reverse complement strand
CTATCTACCGCTACATCGTTTACCGCGTGCGCAACACCGCTGATGCAGAAGACCTGACGGCAGAAGTGTTCGTGCGCATGGTGCAGCGGCTGTCCACTTACGAGATTACCGAAGCACCGTTTGCCGCGTGGCTGTACCGAATCGCCGCCACGCGCGTCGCCGATTACTACCGCGAACTCAACCGCCGTCCGGTGAATCCACTTACCGAGGCGGTAGCGTCACAAAACCCGCTTCCCGAAGAAACAATTCTGCACCAGCAGTCATTCGAAAAGCTTCGGGCTGCTTTGCACACGCTGACCGAAGAACAGCAGACCATCCTCGTCCTGCGCTTTGTCGAGCGCAAAAGTCATGAGGACGTCGCCGCGCTGCTCGGCAAGAGCGTCACCGCCGTTAAGAGCGCCCAGCATCGCGCTCTGACTCGCCTGACCGACATCCTAGGCGCCGATCAAAAGACGCGGCACTACCTGCGAGGCGTCCATGAGTGAGCTAAACCCGCAATCGGAGCGTCTCGCCGCGCGGCTCGATCGCGTTCTGCCGCCGGGTCAATCGTTCACACCGCCACCAACCCGCGATCCGCTGGTGAACACGGCGGCGTATCTCGCGCAGACGCCTGTGCCGCCGCTGTCGGCGGAAGCCGTGCAGCGCATCGAAACGCGCCTGATGTCCGCCTTCGACAGCCTGCACCCGCGTATCGTCCGGCGGCAGGCACTCAACGTCTGGCGCTGGGCAGCCGCCGCCTGCGTCGCCTTCTTCCTCTTTGCGGGTGGTGTGACCGCCTCGGCAGCGTGGAGCGTCCCCGGCGATCCGCTGTACGGTGTCAAGCAGGTGATCGAGCAGGTTGAACTCGGCGCTGCCTTCTCGCCAGCCGCGAAAGCATCAGTTTATTTGAACCATGCCGAACGCCGGGCGCACGAAGCCCTTCTCCTGTTGAGCCGTGAACAGCCGGTCGAGTCGCTGATAACCGCCGCGCGCGACAGCTTGAGTGCCGCGCGCGACAGCTTGAGCGCCGAGCCAGTGGATGCCGACGAAAGCGCGCGCATCAACAGCCGCGCCGCTCAGATTTCCGCGCTTGTCGAGCGTGTAGAAACCGCCGAGTCCGCGCCTGTTACACCCGAGTCCGCACTGCCGCTGGCAACGGAAGCGACAGACACGCCGTCGCCAACCGCGACTGGCACATCCACCTCGACGGCAACGCCGACAATCACACCAACCAACACAGCAACCAGCACGGCAACGTCAAGCCTGACGCCGACGGCAACACCTACGCCGTCGATGACGCGCACGCCGCGCCCAACAGTAACCAACACATTTCCACCGCCGACGATGGCGCCGCTCCAGCCGCCACCGCCCACAAGCGCTCCGCCGGGTGGCGAGCCACCGCCCGCGCAAGGCGGGGATCCGCAGCCACCACCGGAAAATCCAGCCGTCATTCCGGCAACGGACTGCCCGGGCAATTCATGTAACTCGGCGGGCGTGCCGGGCGGTCAAATCGACCCGGATAATCCGCCGGGACAGAGCGGCGGGCGGAACAACAATCCGCCCAACCCGCCCGGGCAAGGGAATCCGGGTGGGGGAAGACCCTGACTGCCAGCCGCCTCTTGACATCGCCTCAATTTCGATGATAATCTAATTTGAAGCGCGTGAAATAAGGACATCAGATTACAGGTATCATCACGTGGAGATTCATCAGCGAATGTACATTCTGCCAATGCTCAAGGCGCTGGCAGACGAGAGCCGCCTGCAGCTGCTGCAGGTGCTCAACGAAGGCGAGCGCACCGTCGGCGATTTAGCCGAGCGCGTCACGCTCACTGAGCCAACCGTTTCGCATCATCTCGCCAAGCTGCGTGAAGTTGGTTTGGTGACGCTGCGCATGGCAGGCAACCAGCGGTATTATCGCATCAACGAAGGCGGGCTGACGAACTTCAAGCAGCTTGCCGCGGTTATCGAGAAGCTGTCACCGTTCATCGAAGCGCCGCCAACAGACGATTCGTGGATCGACGCCCTTGATTGGAACGAGGAAGATAAGCAGGTGCTTCGCGACCTGACCAGCGACGGCAAGCTGCGCCGGATACCGTCGAAGCAGAAGAAACTGATTGTCATTCTGCGCTGGTTGGCGACGCTGCTCAAGCCGGACACGCTTTACAGCGAGGCAGAGGTCAACGCTGTCCTCAAGTCGGTCTACGAACGTGATTTCGTCAGCCTGCGGCGCGACCTCGTGGACTTTGGCTACCTGCGGCGCGAGCGCGGCGGTGGCAAGTACTGGCTGACCCCTGCTGACGAAGCGCCGGCGACCTGAAGCGAGGACATCCGTGCAGGACTCCCTGCGAGACGCGCTTAAACGCGTTGCCTATTTCAACGCTTTCGACGATCCGCGCTTGGACATGCTGGCGGAACAGATGATACGCCGGCACTTTCTGCCCGGAGAAACCATCTTCCTTGAAGGCGATGCGACGCTCGGCATGTGGATCATCGCGCGCGGGCGGGTGAAAATATTCAAGCTCAACCCGGACGGCGAGGAACATGTGCTGCGCCTGCTCGGTGACGGCGACACGTTCAACGAAATCGGCGCGCTCGACGGCGGACCGAATCCCGCCAATGCGGGCGCGCTCAGCGAAACCGAAATGTGGGTGCTGCCGTCCGATGTACTGCAAGCGATGATCCGCACCGACGGCGCGTTCGCTCTCAAGATCGTTCAAGTCCTGAGCGGTAAGGTGCGCGGGCTTATCGGACAGATCGAAAACCTCGCTCTGTACTCGGTGATCGTCAGGCTGGCGCGTTTCCTTTTACGACAGGCGGAAGACCCCGCGTTGAGCGGTCCCGGCGTCACCCGCGCGACGATCGCCGCCCATCTGGCGACCACGCCGCAGACGATCAGCACGGCGCTGCGCGAGCTTGAAACCACCGGCGCGATCAAGTTTGACCGTCACATCATCCTCATCACCGACGAGGATATTCTCCGCTCAATCGCGATGCTCTAGACCCCTACAAGTCTTCTCATATTGACTTCAGCTAGCTGAATTACAACCGCGCCCATCGCTGTTAATCTGTAAACAGTGATGTTTATGGAAGGGCGAACTATGGCTGACAGCGAATGGATGCCCCGCATCAATCGCCACTTGTGTAACGGCTGCGGTGACTGTATCACCGCCTGCCCGACGGGCGCGATTGGATGGCAGGATGGCAAAGCAGCGCTGCTTGAACCGGACAAGTGCATCTACTGCACAACCTGCGAAACGATTTGTCCGGTCGGAGCGATAGAACTGCCCTACCTTATTATGAAACAGCCGAAAGCCGGCGCTCAGAGGGGAACCCATGAATAGACAAGTGAGTCCGAACATTGCCGCGCTCGTCCTCGTAGCGCTGGCAGTCCTTTGCGTGGCAATCCTGCCAGTCAGCATCCAGATCGTGCCACAAGTCGCCGACGCGCAGGAGACACCCGCGCCGGTAGACGGCTACGCCGCGCCAGCCGCCGAAACACAGCTCGTCGCGCAGGAAGCTCAGGTTGTCGAATACACGCTGCGCACTGTTCTGGGACAAACGCCGCCCATGGCGTTCATTGGCGTTGGCGGCGACATCGACGGTCAGATCAACCCGACGCTAACGGCGAACGTCGGCGATACCGTCCGCGTCACCGTCATCAACGGCGACCCGGTCATGCACGACTTCGTCATCGACGAGTTTAACGTCACGACCGGCGAACTAACTACAGCCGATCAAACTGTGACCGTCGAATTCGTCGCCTCGCTTCCGGGCGAGTATGTTTACTATTGCAGCGTGCCCGGTCACCGCGAGATTGGCATGTTTGGGCTTCTGCAAATCGCCGGGACGGTTGAAGTTGGCGACCGTACTGAGCTTGCCGCGTCTCAGGGTGATACGCAGCTGGCTTCCGACGTCCAACCGGTCGTGCTGCCCGCCGCCCAAGACGCCGTGTCGATTGTCCGCGATCCGTCGGACGTGCCACCCCCCGTTGGCGACCGCGAGCCGATGAACCTGCGCGTCGACATGACGACGCTCGAAGTCTCCGGCGTCCTCGCCGATGGCACGCCGTTCCCCTACTTCACCTTCGACGGCACGGTTCCCGGGCCGATGCTGCGCCTGCGCGTGGGCGACACCGTCGACTTCTACCTGAAGAACGCCGACGACAGCCTTTTCCTGCACTCAATCGACCTGCACGCGGTGACGGGTCCCGGCGGCGGCGCTGTCTACACGCAGACAACGCCCGGAGGCGAAACCTACTTCCGCTTCCAAGCAATCAACCCCGGCATCTACGTCTATCACTGCGCGACGGCGAGCATTCCGCATCACATCAGCTCCGGCATGTACGGTTTGGTACTCGTCGAGCCTGAAGGCGGCTTGCCCCCGGTCGACCGCGAGTTCTACGTCATGCAGGGCGACATCTACACCAACCACGCCTTCGGCACGCAGGGACACCATGAGTTCAACATGGCAGCCATGCTCGACGAAAACGCCAACTACCTCGTCTTTAACGGCGCGGTCGGCGGTTTGACCAGCGACGAACACGCGCTGCGGGCGAATGTCGGCGAGACGGTGCGCATCTTCTTCGGCGTCGGCGGACCGAACTATACATCGTCGTTCCATGTCATTGGCGAAATCTTCGACAGGGTGTATTCTGAAGGCTCGATTACCTCACCCCCGCTGACCGACGTGCAGACGACGCTAGTCCCGGCGGGCGGCGCGACGATCGTCGAGTTCACGGTTGACGTGCCGGGACGCTACATCCTCGTCGACCACTCCCTCAGCCGTCTGGATAAGGGGCTTGCCGGATACCTGTACGTCGAGGGCGAGGAGCAGCCTGACATCTACTACGGCGGCGAAGGCGCGGTCGAAGCGTCGGGTCACTAACG
>JAEVZT010000399.1 GCA_023392115.1 Chloroflexota bacterium | reverse complement strand
ACGGGTTGCCGCCGCGCGGCGGCATGGTGATCCCTGTCGTGTTCTCGGGGTCGAACGCCGAGCGCCCGACGACGATCATCTCGTGCAGTTCCTCGTCAGAGACATTCGGCACGTAGTCACCAGCGATCAGGTCTTTTCCAAGCCCTTGAATGCCGCGGGCGTTCGTGCCGTGACAGGCGGCGCACGTCGTCTGGAAAAGCGCCTGCCCCTGCCTGACAATTTCGGGATCATACGACACGGCGACGATTTCCTGCGCCACTTCTGTGGGGATGGCGGTCGGTTCAAGCGCGACTTCGGTTGCCGTCGGCAGCGCCGCCGGTGGAACTTTCGGCTGACCTGCCAGCAGGGCTGCCAGCATCAGCCCGACAGCGCCGAACAGGATCAATACAGGAATCAGGGGAAAACTTTCGGACGAACGATTAGGGGTATGGTTACCCATCGGTTTTCCTCGGCTTAGGCGTTAGAATGCAGGTTTCAGGTAGAGCAAATCATTATTGATGAGCTTATCGCAGAAATTCAAGTGATGAAAGTCATATCGAAATCGTGTATATTGTCTCTCGGAAGAGTGATGCATGATTATGTAGCATTACACCATTCGTTTGGATTGTAACTCAATTTCAGGATGACCGTTGCACACCGCAACTGGTCTTTTCTTGTCAGGAGACACGTATGCAGCGGCGAGATTTTCTGAAGCTGATGGGTGTGAGCGCCGGCGCGATTGGAGCCGCGAGCACCGTCAAGGTGACGCAGGCGCAGGATATGACGCACGAACCGGCTCCGCAGACTGGTGGCAGCGCGCAGGAAGACTGGGCGGCGATGGACGACCATCACCGGGCGGGTGTGCAAACGTTCCTCGACAACATCGGGCAGAACGAAGGCTTCTGGGGGACGCGCCTTGAGCCGACGATGGACGGCGACACCAAGGTGTTTGAAATCACCTGTCAGGAAGTCAACTGGGAAACCGAACCGGGCGTCGCTTACCCGGCAATGGCGTACAATGGCATTGTGCCCGGTCCCGAAATCCGCGTCACCGAGGGTGACAACGTCCGCGTCTTGGTGACGAACGAAATGGCACAGAGCACGGCTGTCCACTGGCACGGGCTGCTGCTGCCGAACAACATGGACGGCGTGCCGTTCATCACGCAGGAGCCGATCGCGCCCGGCACCACCTTCACCTACGAGTTCCGCATCCGCAACGCTGGTTCGCACATGTATCACTCGCACCACAACGCGGCGGAGCAGGTGACGCGCGGTTTGCTCGGCGCGTTCATCATCGAGCCGCAGGACAAGAGCCGCGAGCCGGAAGTCACCGCCGATTACACGCTGATCCTGAACGACTCGGCGATGGGCTTCACGATCAACGGCAAGTCCTTCCCGTACACGCAGCCGATCGTTGCCAACTTGGGCGATAAGATTCGCATTCGCTACATGAACGAAGGCTTGATGATCCACCCGATGCACCTGCACGGCATCCCGCAGTTGGTGATCGCCAAGGACGGCTGGCATCTGCCCGTGCCGTACATGTGCGACACGCTCAACATCGCGCCGGGCGAGCGCTATGACGTGATCGTCGACTGCACCGAGCCGGGCGCGTGGGCGTTCCACTGCCACATCCTGAGCCACGCCGAGTCGCGCGATGGCATGTTCGGCATGGTCACGGCGCTGATCGTCAACGAGTAGACACCGTTTAATTGACCCCACCCCGTGCAACCTACGGTTGCCCTGCCCCTCCCCGAATTCGGGGAGGGGCGGTTGAGCGCCGCGAAACGGGGTGGGGTTCTCTCACTTCCCAAGCCGCTTGATAGCCGCCCCCAGAAATGGCATAATCTCCGCAATTCGGCGTACACAGACGAGAGAGTCTCATGGCACTAGCAAACACATCGACTGCCCCGATGAGCGTTTACATCGCCGGGGTTCCGGGTGCGTTCGGCGGGTTGGCGAGCGAACTGACGCAGCAGCTTGTCGCCGCAGGGCACAAGGTCATGGTGATGACGCACGGCAGCGACGGCGCGCGCGCCGTTCGCGCGGTTGGCGCGCTTCCGATTTACCCCGATCTGTTTCGCGCCGGTGAGATGCAGAGCATGATGCAGGCGGCGAAGGTCAACGCCGTCGTCAATCTCGCCCCGCAGTCGATGAATCACATCCCTTATGCGCCTATCGCGTGGGATGAACGCGTTCTGTCCGAGGGCACGGCAGCGCTGCTCGAAGCGGCGCAGCAAGCCGGCGTCGAGTATTTCGTCCACACGAGCTACGCCTACATCGGTGGCGGGCAGGTCGAGGAACTCTCGTCGCTGCTGCGCGCGGCGGCGCGGGCTGAACGTCAGGTGCTGGGGGGGTCGATCCCGGCGTCGGTGCTGCGCATGGGCTTTCTTTACGGCGCAAGCTCGCTCGAACTGACCTCGGCGCTCGACGCGATCCGGCTCGGTCGCCCGGTTGAGACGGGCGCTGACGTTCCGGCGCACTGGACACACATCGGCGACGCAGCCCGTGCCATCTTGCTGGCGCTTGAGAAGCGACCGGCAGGCGTCACGCTCAACGTCGTCGACGACACGCCCGCGTCAACCGCCGAATTCATGCGCTACTTCACCGAAAGTCAGGGGCTTGGCGTTCCCGGGCGGCTGCCGTTCCTGTCATCGCTGTCACAGGACAAGCGGCAGGTCGCGCTGATGAGCGTTCCCGCGCATGGCGACAACGCCGCCGCGAAGGAAGCACTCGGCTGGCAGCCGCGTTTCCCGAACTACCGCGCGGGGATCGACGACACGCTGCTGACGTGGCGCGCGCAAGAACCTCAGCGGACATAGAGACGAGACTCATGCTCAAAGCCGTATTATTTGACCTCGACGACACGCTGATCGACTGGAGTGGATTCACCGACGATTGGGCGACTGTCGAACGCAAGCACCTGACCGGCGTGTTCGACTACATCTGCGCCGAGGTTCACCCGCTCGACGATTTTGAGGCTTACGTCGCCGAAGTCCGCAGCCGCATGATGGCGGCGTGGACGTCTGCACGGACAAATTTCCGCGCGCCGAACCTCGGCACGGTGCTGATCGAATCGGCAGCGTCGCTCGGCGTGCCGGCTGACCGACTCGACGCGCGGCGCTGTCTCGAAGCGTATGCATGGGAAGCCGTCAAGGGGACGGTTGGCTTCCCCGACGCCGCGCCGTTCCTTCAGCTTCTGCACGATCACGGCATCAAAATCGGGATTGTCACCAACGCGCACCAGCCGATGTGGCTACGCGACATCGAAATGAAGACGCACGGGCTGTTCGACTTCTTCCCGACGTGCCGCATTTCGGCGGCAGACGTCGGCTACCTCAAGCCGCACCCGGCGATCTTCCAGACGGCGCTCAAGTGCCTGAACACGCGCCCTGAAGAGACGGTTTTCGTCGGCGACAACCCGGAAGCGGACGTCGCCGGGGCGCAGGCGGTTGGCATCTTCGCCGTCCTGCGCGAGGTGCATCACACCGATCTCAGCTTGACGAACATCGTTCCCGACGCGACGATCACGTCACTCGAAGAGCTGCCCGCGATCCTTGACGAGCAGTTTCCCGGCTGGCGCGAGAACGTGGTGACAGCCTGAGATGTTCGGCACGACATCGTCCGATCAAAACCTGATCCTGACCGGCTACGTCGGTCCCGGTCAGCTTGCAATCGCGCGGCGGGTGGGCGAGCGTCTGCGCATGCCGTTCGTCGATTTTGACTCGGTATTCGAGCAGCGCGCCGGCATGCCGGGGGCGGAAATGCGTGCCCTCTACGGCGAAGCGCGCTTGAAGACGCTCGAAGTCGAGCTGTTGCAGGAAGTCGCGCTCTACCGCGGCACGGCGATCCACATCAGCGGGCAGACGCTGATGCACAGCAACAACCTCGCCCGGATGCGCGAAACGGGGCAGATTATCTGCATCGTCGCCTCGCTCGACGCGACCTTGCAGCGGCTTCATCTGGCGCTCGGCGCGCGCTTCCACAATCCCCGCGAGCGCGAACTGGCGCTCGGCACGCTCCGGCGCGAGTGGGCGATCCGCAAATGCGAGGGCATCGTCGAACTGGATACGTCGTACATGACTGAAGATCAAATGGTCGAGGCGATCGCCTCGCGCTGGCGCGAGCTTTCCGGCGCGATCGACTGGCGCGTGTAGATCGCTTGGGGAAGATACGCTTTTCGGAGCAGACAGCATGGCAAAACTCAACATCAGTCTCGGTCAGATGAATATCACGCTCGGCGACGTGCGCAAAAACGTCAACGTGGCGGAGGACTACATCGTCGACGCCGCGCGGCGCGGATCACACATGATCGTGCTGCCGGAACTTTGGTCGACCGGCTACGCGCTCATGCAGGCGAAGGAACTGGCGACGCAGTTGAACGTCGGCATATTCGCCCAGCTTGCGACGCTGGCGACGCAGCATAAGATCAGCATCGTCGGGTCGGTGCTTGAAAAACGCGGGCTGGAAGTGGCGAACAGCGCGACGTTCTTTGCCCCCAACGGTCGCTTGATGGGCGTCTACCGCAAGATACATCTGTTCAGGCTGATGGAAGAAGATCGCTTCTTGCAGCCCGGCTCGGCGCCGCTGCTGATGGATCTGCCGTGGGGCACGACGGCGCTGGCGATTTGCTACGACCTGCGCTTCCCCGAATTGTTCCGCAAGTACGCCGTGCAGGGCGCGAAGATGATCGTCGTCCCGGCGGAATGGCCGATCGAGCGGCTTGAACACTGGCGGACGCTGGTGCAGGCGCGGGCGATCGAGAACCAGTGCTACATCGTCGCCACCAATGCCGCCGGTCAGACGGGCAATACCGTCTTTGGCGGGCATTCGATGATCGTCGACCCGTGGGGCAAAATCGTGATCGAGGTCGGCGAAGCGCCAACGCTGGCGTCGGCGGAAATTGACCTCGACGTAGTTGACACCGTCCGCGCGCGCATCCCGGTATTTGAGGATCGGCGACCGGATATCTACGGATTGTAGTTAACAGTTAACAGTTGACAGTTGACAGTAGGGGCGCGGCACGCCGCGCCCTCAGTTCCGAGTACTGAGGGGCGTTCAAGAACTAGCGCTTTCGTTTAACTTGTCCGACTTGAACATATGTGCTATTCTTGCCTTAAGAATTCGCCGGATGTTCAAGGAGCGCAGTGATGAGAAACGTTATTGTCATCTCCCACATCTCCCTTGATGGCGTCATACAATCCATGGGCAGGTCAGACGAAGATACCAGTGGCGGTTTCGCGTATGGCGGCTGGATCGCTCCCTATTCCGACGATGTGCTCGGAACAGTCGTCAATCGGGAGATGAACATGCCGTTCGATCTGTTGTTGGGGCGCAAAACCTTTGAGATTTGGGAACCATACTGGCCGCAGCACGCGGACATATGGTCGGGCGTCAACACAGCGACCAAGTACGTCGCCTCGAATACGATGACGTCGAGCGAATGGCAGCCCACTGTGTTTTTAGGTGGAGACATTGCCGAAAAAGTCGCCGAACTCAAGCAGCAGCCGGGACATGATTTGCATGTCTACGGAAGTGGAAATCTGCTACAGACGCTCATGCAGCATGATTTGGTTGATGCGTACTGGCTCAAAATCTATCCGCTGACCTTGGGCAGTGGAAAACGGTTGTTTGCCGACGGCACGATCCCGGCGGCGTTCAAGGTGACGGATAGCAAAGTCTCCCCTAGCGGCGTCATTATCGCGAATTACGAGCGTGCAGGCGCGATTAAAACCTGAGGATTCAGTACGGAGTACTGAGTTCTGAGTACGGAGTACTGAGAAAAGCATGTTTTTGTTCTTCCTCAGCACTCAGCACTCGGTACTCAGTACTTTTCTCTCTCAGCACTCAGAGCGTGTATGTTAAGCATGAGCTAACGACGGAGACGACGTAACATCAGATGGGACATCGACAAATAGATGAACGCCTCCGACACGTCCGGACGCTGCTCGTAGTCCTTGCTCAAGCGCCGAAACCGGTTGAGCCAGCCAAAGGTGCGCTCGACAATCCAGCGTTTGGGTTGAACGGCGAAGCCGCGCTGCACGCCCCGGTTGGTGACTTCGGTCTTGACGCTGAACAACCGCTGACACCACGCCAGCAGCGCCGGACTATCATAGCCGCTGTCAAAGAGAAACAACGCCAAGCGCGTCCACAACGGCAAGCGCCGCAGCAGCCACTTAGCTGCTATTCGGTCTTGTTCGTTGGCCGGATGCACCAGCACCCGCAGCAGCCAGCCTCGCGTATCGACCGCTATCTGTCGCTTGCTCCCTTTCCGTCGTTTGTGCGGGTCGAAGCCGACCGCCCCCTTTTTTCCGCCGTCTGCACCGATTGGCTGTCGATAATCACCACACTTGGTTCAGCTTCACGCCCCGCTTCCACGCGGATTTGCACCCGCAAGGCGTCGTTGATCTGCTGCAACACGTTGCGTTCCACTAACCGTCGCCAGAAAGCGTATACCGCTTCCCACGGCGGAAGGTCATGGGGCAGCATCCGCCATTGGCATCCTGTCCGCGCCATGTACAACAGCGCATTCATCATCTCCCGTCGGCTGTGCTGCGGGTCACGCCCTTGCTTTTTCTTCGGCAGTAGTGGCTCGATGACTTGCCACTGCTGGTCATTCAAGTCGGTGGGATAGGGTTGACGTGTGTTCATCTTTCTATTCTATCCCGTTATACTTCCTTTTACATACACGCTCT
>JAEVZT010000357.1 GCA_023392115.1 Chloroflexota bacterium | reverse complement strand
GTAATCAATCGGGGGCTTTGCTTGTCGAACCGGGTCAGCTATGCCTTAACCGTCATCCTGCTCTTGATCGCGGCTGTCCTGCGCATGTGGGATCTCTCGACGCTGCCGCCGGGAATGCACAACGACGAAGTCAACGACGTGCGGATCGTTGAAACCGTGCGTCAGGGGCGCGTCGAAGTCTTCTATAACTTGCAGGGTGAAGGGCGCGAAGGGCTGTATCATGCGGCTGTGGCGGCGGTCACGTCGCTCACAGGCACGGGCTTGCTCGGCTACCGTACCATCTCCGTCTGGATTGGGCTGCTCACGCTGGCGCTGATCTACGCGCTCGGCACGCGGCTGTTCGGCACGATCGCGGGGCTGTCGGCGACCGCGCTCCTGAGCATCAACATGTGGCACGCGATTCTCTCGCGCAGTATCTCGCCCGAAGTCGTCCTGCCAATGTTCGTGACGGCGGTGCTGCTGGCGCTGGCACGATCGCTGCCTGTCCGCGGCACGCGCCCGTATCAAGAGCCGAAAGTGACGGCGTTCGCCGCCGTTGGCATCCTGCTCGGCATTGGCTTCTACATCCACCCGTTGAGCCTGCTGGTCACGCTCCTGAGCATGACCTTCATCCTCTACATGGTGGCGTCGCGCCGCCTGCTGACGCGGCGCACGCTCAGCTATACGTGGTTCGCCGTCGTGGTGATGATCGTCATCGCCACGCCGTACTTGATTTCGACGCTCCAGTTTCCCGATCTTTCGGGCGCCAATCGCCTGCTCGACATCAACACGAACGTCATCGAGTCGGTCATCAGCGCGCTCGGCGGGCTGTTCTTCATCGGCGACCAACATGCCTTTCATAACCTGCCCGGTCGCCCGCTGCTCGACCTCGTCAGCGGCTTACTGCTGGTGATCGGTATCATCGTCGCGCTGCGCTGCTGGAACCAGTCGCGCTGTATGCTGCTACTGATTGCCCTGCTGTTCCTCGCGCCGTTCGCCCTGAC
Source organism: Chloroflexota bacterium (assembly GCA_023392115.1). Lineage (GTDB taxonomy): Bacteria > Chloroflexota > Anaerolineae > Aggregatilineales > Phototrophicaceae > Flexifilum. Next base: position 2,163 of record JAEVZT010000357.1, on the reverse strand, counting down.
CGCCGTCGGCAGCCCGGAATTCACCGCCTTCGCCGGACTGCTGCCGCTGCTGGCGCTGTTCTTTGGGCTTGGAGTCAGCACGATTTACACCGAACTGCCGCGAAACGCGCGGCGCGTCGGCGCGATCGGCTTGATCGTCCTGCTGGCGTTCAACTTGCAGTGGACGGTGCGCGATCTGTTCTTCCGCTGGGGCAGCGTCCCCGAAACACAGCAAGCCTACGACGCGCGGCTCGGGCAAATCGCCCACTACCTCGATATGACCATCGCCACGACGCCGACCGTCATCTGCACGCCGAACATTCGCCAGCCGAACGCGCCGGTCGAACTGACCAACACGCAGAAAATCGGGCTGATGATGCACCGCCCCGGCACACAGTTACGCTTTGCTGACTGCGGCGCGGCGCTGATCCTCGCCAACGGCGGCGAGCGCGAGCAGATTATCATGCCCGGCGACAGCATGTACGAGCGCTTCAACCCCTACCTGCGCAGCTGGCTTGATCAGGGGGAACTGCTTGACACACCGAACGTGCCGCCGCAGTCGGTCGTCATCCTCGACATCGCGTCGCAGCTTGCCGACCGCATCGGGCGCTTCACGACGACAGCGCCGGTGTCTTTCGCGCCCGAAACAGGCGGCAGCCGCGTCACGCTGCCGCCTGTCCGGCTCGGCGGCAACATTACCTTCCTCGGCTACGAGGCGCTGTGGGCATCCGCGTACCGCCCCGGCGATGTCGTGCCGGTCATTACGTACTGGCGCGTCGACGGCATTGTCCCAAGCGATCTGCGCCTGTTTACGCACATCCTCGCCGACCCGGGAGCCGTCCCGGCGGCGCAGAACGACCCGATCAGCGTCCTGCCGGAACAGCTTCGCCCGCGTGACATCTTCATTCAGGTGAGCTACGTCCTGCTGCCGTTCTCAATCCCCGGAGGCACGTACAGCATTTCGGTCGGCGCGTATGAGGACAATACCGACACCCGTCTGACCGTGTTCGAGGGCGAGCAGCCGCGCGGCACGCGGTTGTTCCTCGGTCAGATCAACGTCCAGAGGTAGGGATCATGTTCGAAATCGTCTTTCTGGGGACTTCAGCGTCCGCGCCCTCGATCCATCGCGGTTTGTCAGCGCAGGCGGTGCTCGCCGGCGAATACCGCTTCTTGATCGACTGCGGTGAGGGCACGCAGCGCCAGATTCTACGCAGCGGCATTGGCTTCAAGCGCCTGAACCGCATCCTGTTGACGCACGGGCATCTCGATCACATCCTCGGCTTGGGCGGATTGATGTCCACCTTTGCCCGCTGGGAAAGCATCGAGTCGGTCGAGATTTACGGCGGCAAGCAGACGTTAGCGCGCGTCGATGCCCTGCTCTACGGCGTGGTGTTGGATTACGAACGCCTGCCGATCCGGATTGACCTGCTCGAACTCCAACCGGGCGTGATCTTCGAGTCGCCCGACTTCACTGTCAGCGCGTTCCCGGTCACGCACAGGGGCGCGGGCAATTTCGGCTTCACGTTTCAAGAGCGCTCGCGCCGTCCGTTTCTCGTCGACAAAGCCGTCGCGCTCGGCGTGCCGCCGGGACCCGAACGCGGGCAGCTTGTCAACGGTAAAACCGTCACGCTGGCAGATGGACGGCAGATCACGCCTGACATGGTGCTCGGCGACGAGATTAGGGGCGCCAAGCTCGTCTACGTCGGCGACACGGGGCGCACCGACAATCTGCGCGACTATGTCGCCGATGCCGACGTGCTGGCGATTGAGTCGACATTTCTGGAAGGTGAAACTGAAGAAGCCGCGCGTTTCGGACACCTGACCGCGCGACAAGCGGCGGAACTGGCAGCCGAAACCGGCGTCCGCACGCTGATCCTGACGCACGTCTCGCGCCGTTACCGCGAGTCGGCGATCATCGAGGAAGCGCGGCGCTACTTCCCGAACAGCTACGTCGCCCGCGACCTCGATCACTACGTGCTGCGGCGCGACCGCCCGGTCGAAAAGCTCGCGCCGGAATTCGTGCGCGCCCGCGCCGCTGCCGCCGAAGAGGAAGGGAATACGTAGCGGGGCGTGAGGTTTTACCCCGGCAGCATCCCTGCCCCGTAGATCATGCCCGGCTGAATGATGATCGGCTGGCTGACCGACGGCGTGCCGATTAGGTCGTAGGTTGTCGCGCCGGTGATC
>JAEVZT010000350.1 GCA_023392115.1 Chloroflexota bacterium | reverse complement strand
GCGGCAGTCCCGGCTCGACTTCCGTCACCAGCGCGATCGTTTTCTGTTCGCCGAGCGGACGATTGAACTTGGACACGCGTTCAATGAAAGTCGGGATGTCGGTTGCCCGCGGGCGCAGCGTGACGTTGCCCGACTCGATCGCCGTGATGTCAAGCAGGTCGTTGAGCAGGTTCAGCATCTGCTCGACGCTTTCGCGGATGATGACGACGAACTCTTTGAAATCTTCAGGGCGCGCGGACGGATGGGTGAGCAGGTCGGTGAAGCCCTGCAAGACGGTCAGCGGCGTGCGCAAGTCGTGCGCCGCCATGCCGAGAAAGGCGTTCTGCTGCGCGTTGAGCATCATCAGGCGGGCGTTGACCTGTGCCAGCTCGGCAGTTCGTTCGACAACGCGCTGTTCGAGCATCACGTTTGCCTGCCGGAGATCGGTCAGCAGTGTGCGGTTCTGCACGATCAGGTTGTACCGTTCGAAGGCGTCGCGGACGATCGTGTCGAGTTCAACCGGATCCCACGGCTTAGTGATATAGCGGAAGATGTTGCCGTCGTTGATGGCGGCGATCACGGCTTGAATGTCGGCGTAGCCGGTCAGCAGCAGGCGGATCGCGTCGGGGTACTCGTGCTTAATCTTGCCGAAGAACTCCGCGCCGTTCATCCCCGGCATCCGCTGGTCGGAGATAATGACCTGAACCGGCGTCTCGGTCATGATCCGCAAGCCCTCGTCGGCACTGCGCGCCATGTAGACCTGATAGTCACGCCGGAACTGGCGGTTGAGAGCTTTCAGAATCTCTTCCTCGTCGTCGATGACGAGCAGCGTTTTCTGGTCTAGACTGCTTGGTCGAGGCGTGTATTCCTCATGCACGGGTGACATCCTTTGGCAGCGTAATCGTGAACGTCGTCCCGACACCGGGAGTCGACTCGACGGTAATTGTCCCTTTGTGCCGCTCGGTGATGATGCGGTAGGCGATGGTTAAGCCCAGCCCCGTCCCCGCGCCGACCGGTTTGGTCGTGAAGAACGGCTCGAAGATGCGCGGCAGCACGTCCGGCGGAATACCCCTGCCGCTGTCGGTGAACTGCAAGACGACCTGATGCCCCTCGTCGCGCCCGCCGATCGTCAGCAGTCCCTTGCCGTCAATCGCCTGCGCCGCATTGACGATCAGGTTCAGAAATACCTGATTCAGTTCCGCCGGGTAGCACTTGATCGGCGGCAGGTGGTCGAGTTCGACGGACACCTTGACCCGCCCCTGCAGTTCAAGCCGCGCGATCATCAGCGTGCTGTTGATATTCTCGTTCAGGTGGACGACTTTCAGGTCGGCTTCGTCGAGGCGCGAGAACGTCCGCAGCGCCTGCACGATCCGGCGGATGCGCTCCAGCCCGTCGATCGATGACGACAGCATGTCGCCGCTGTCTGCCTGTATGAAGTCGAGATCGGCGTTCGTGCGAATCTGCTCGGCGGCGCGCAGCGTTTCGGCGCTCGCCCCGGCACGGATAAGGCTTTCGAGGCGGTCATACGCCTGAAACAGATCGTCAAGCGTGCGCTTCAGGCTGTGCAGGTTGCTCCTTACGAAGGAAACTGGGTTGTTGATCTCATGGGCAACGCCCGCCACCATTTGACCGAGCGCGTTCATTTTCTCCGAGTGGATCAGCATCGCCTGCGTCTGGCGAAGTTCGGCGAGCGTCAGTTCAAGTTCGGACTTACGCGCGACAAGTTCATCTTCGGCGCGCTTGCGGGCGGTTACGTCGGTCTGGATGCCGACGAAGTGCGTGACCTTGCCCCGCTTGTCGCGGATCGGCGCGGTGAAGAACTCGTTCCAGAACAGCGTGCCGTCCTTGCGGTAGTTGCGCAGCATCACCGTGCAGTTTTCGCCCTTACGGAACGCCGCGCGCAGCGGCTCAAGTCCCGGCTGGTCACGGTCGTCATTCTGAAGGAAGCGGCAGTTGCGCCCGATGACTTCCGCCGACGGGTAACCCGTCATCCGTTCGAACGCCTCGTTGATGTAGATCAGCGGCAGTTCGGGATCAGTGGCATCGGAGATCGTAATGCCGCACGAGCTTGACGCCATGGCGCGGTTATGCAGCCACAGTTCTTCCTGAAGCAGTTCGTACAGCGTGTCGTCGGGTGATGTCGACATGGTTGAACGTGCGTTTCGCCCTTCCTCAGCCCCCACTCGCTTATGAATTAAGCCTATCCCAAACACAGGGCGTTGACAAGCGTATGGTAATCTTCGTCGAAAGAATCCGAACACGGTACCCCGCCGCGAAAACGGCTGTAGCCGCCTGAAGGCAATCGCGGTAAAGTCGAGGCACAACGGTCATGCACAAAGGATACTGTGATGCCGGATTTGCTCGTCAAGCTCTATACCCTGCCCGAAGTCGCGCCGGAGATCGCGCGGCTGCGCGAGGCAGGCATCGACATTCGCCGCGCGATCGCGCCGGAAAAACATGTCGTCGTCAACTGGACGCGGGCGCATTTCAGCGGTCTATGGGCGAGCGAGGTTGACGTCGCCTTCAGCCGCAGCCCGGTGTCGTGCTGGGTCGCCGGTGACAACCGGAACTGCGTCGGCTTCGCCTGCTACGACTCAACCTGCAAAGCCTTCTTCGGTCCGACCGGCGTCGACGAAACGTACAGGGGCAGAGGCATCGGCAAGGCGCTGCTGCTCGCCTGCCTGCACGACATGGCGGCGCAGGGCTACGGCTACGCCATCATCGGCGCGGCGGGCCCGGTCGACTTCTACAAGCAGACGGTCGGCGCGATCGAAATCCCCGACTCGTGGCCCGGCATTTATCGCGGCATGCTGCGCGACCCTGAGAAGGCGTAGCGCCGGAGAACGCATTCAATCATGACTTCAAACCACCACGCCGTGATCGGCGTTGACCTCGGCGGGACGAAGATCGCCTTCGCCGCCGCCGACCGCGCCGGACACGTACTCGCCGAACACGTCGAACCAACGCTCG
>JAEVZT010000207.1 GCA_023392115.1 Chloroflexota bacterium | reverse complement strand
ACCAGCCCTCGACGCATTTCAAGAAATCGGGATGCAAATAGCTGGCGACATTGTGAATGATGCCCACCTGATCGACGAATGCCGCCTGCGGATTTTGGCTGAACACCCATGGCGGAACGCCCTCGTTGATAGTTTCCGCCATGATGTAGGGTCCGGGGCGGGGGATGATCCACAAGCCCATCTCGGCGGCGAGGTCGAGAAATCCGGCGAGGTCGCGCATCGGGTGGGTGTGTCCGTCCACGTCGGAAATGTCGGGCTGCGGCTGATGCCACAACCACGGGATATAAGCCGCAACCGTGTTGAATCCGGCTTGCTGAAGCAGCCCCAGTCTATGCCTCCATTGGTCGGCGGGGGTGCGGAAGTAATGAAACTCGCCCGCGTGAATGAACTGGGGCTGGTCGTCGATCCAAAACTGCCCGTCTCTGACCTCAAATCGAGTCACTGGTCTAGTCCTTTACTGACTGCGTTTCTGAAAGCCAAGTACAGCCAAAGCATCCTGAATGGAAGCACTGTTGGTGTAGGTGTTCCAGATCAGCCCGCTCAAGTAATTCTCGATCATGATCATCGAACACCCCTTGTCGATCCCGTAAAGGGAACTGCTGTACCACTCGGGATCGACGGCGAGGTTGTACGAGTCAAAAAAGCCGTACTTGCCCCACGTCTGTGGGTGCTCGCGGTAGAGATGGTCGACCATGCTCACCACCAAGTCGGGCACGAACGGTAGGGACGACAGCGCCCCATAAATCGAAACCGTGCCATTCGGCTCGACTTCATGCAGGGCAGGCGGAGCGCCCGAAACATCGTATCCCCACGGGCTGTCACCCGCGCTGACGCCCCAACTGTCGGCGTGATAGGTTGTGAACCTGTCGGCGTGGTCGATGCAGAATTGACGATTCGCCAGCGTTGCCAGACGGGTATTGTTGAACCAGTCGACGCCGTCGGGGTCAAGATACTTGGCGGTGTCCAGCCACGCCTCGCTGAACTGGTAGGCGAACAGCGTGCCGCCCGGGTTGATGATGATTTCCTGTCCGTCATAAACCCCTTTGTCTCTTCTAAAGCCTTGATACAGGCGGCGCGCCAGCGAAGGCTCAAGAGCACCGGCGGCTTGCAGGTACATCATCTTCTGTTCGGCTGCCATGTCCCATTGGCTGATAAACCCGGGATCGCCGCTGACATAATCGCCGCCCCGATCGGGGTTGTATGCCATGCGAAAGCGCGTTTGACCGTCCGCCTCAAAGATGATGAAGCGCCAGTCGACCCGCTTAAGAAGTTCGACTGCCATTTGACGCACGGCGCTGTCCTGAAAGTAGGCGGCTGCCGTGATCACGCCGTTTAAACACAGTGCGGTGTCGATAGTGGAATACTCGCACTTGCCCCAGCGCTGGGCTGTCTCCATGTCGAGGAAGTGGGCGAAGAATCCGCGATGGTGGCTGACGCGGTGAAGCAGCGTGTCCAGCGTACCGCGCGTGATTTCTAGCGCCCGCTGCGCCGGCAGCAGACCGCGCTCGCCAGCGATGACCCACGCCGAAAGCGCGAACCCCGTCGCCGCGATCGACGCCAACTGCGGTTTCTTAGTGGCGTCCACGGTCAGCCCAAACCCGGGACTGTCGCGGTCAAGGTTGGTGAAATCCAGAAAGAAGTCGATTGAGCCTTGCAGTTCACGGTGAAGGAGTGCGGCTGTGTCCATGCGGCGGTTCTCCCATCGATACGCTGGTTTAGGCTACAGGGTAGACGATTGACGCGCGATGAAACGGGTTGGGATTCGACGTGCTTGGAAGCGTGTCTCGTTCTCCAGAAAGTTGATCAGCTGTTGGACTGCCGCCGTTCCCCACTCTAGACGCGACGCGCCAATCGTTGAGACAGAGGGCTGCATGAAGCGCGTCAGGGGTATGTCGTCAAAGCCGACGACGGCGATGTCGGTCGGGGCGTGAAGTCCACGTTCTTTCATTGCACGCAGAAAGCCGATCGCCATTTGATCGTTCGCGCAAAAGACAGCTTCAGGGGTATCGCCCGCCGCGATGATCGCCTGCGCAGCTTCATAGCCGGAGTCTTCGGTGAAACTCCCCTGATAGACGGGGACGTGCATCCCGTGCTTTTCCGCTTCGCCTAGGAAGGTCGCCATGCGTTCGGCATTGTCGAACGAATCCAGTGCTCCGGCTACGAAGGCAATTTTGCGAAACCCTTGACTGTAAAGGTGTGCGAATGCCTCGCGAACGCCCTGCGGGTTGTCCAGCAGCAGCGGCAGAATGAAGTCGTTTTGCAGCGGGCGATCCAAGACGACGATCGGGAAGCGGTTCGACGCCAGCTTGAGAACTGACTCGTTCGTGATTTTGGAGTCGAACAAGATCGCGCCGTCGACCTGCCGGTGAAGCAGGATGCGGCGGGCAGAGCGGCTTTCTGGGCAGACGAGGAGTTCGTAGTTGGTGCTCAGGGTGAAATTGTGAATCCCCTCGAGAATCTCGTCGTAGAATGAACCGCCGAAACGCGAGATGAAGACGCCGATCGTCTCAGTCTTACGATGTTTGAGGTGTCGTGCAAAGGCATTCGGGTGATAGTTCAGTTCCTCGGCAGCCTGCAAGACACGTTTGCGGGTCGCATCACCGATACTGCCCGCGCCGTTCAAGGCATACGAGGCGGTGGTGACGCTGACTCCTGCGCGTTTGGCGACATCTCGAATAGTCGTCATGCTGCGTCTCTAGCCTAATTCTTTACCTAAAATGCCTATACGGTATTGTTGACACAGTAAATTTAGTATGGTAGGTTCTTAGTGAACCGTTTCACTTCATTCGAGATAGCTTATCCTAAGGTTGCCGAAAAGTAAACTTTCCACTCTTATTGAGGTCGAATGAACCGAAAATTCGAGAGCCGTTACGGATACTTTTCAGAAGACGGCAGGGAATACATCATCTGCACGCCGTTCACGCCGCGTCCATGGGGCAACGTGATCAGCAACGGCGACTACGCGCTGATGATCTCGCAGACCGGGTCGGGCTACAGCTGGCGCAATAATGCCGGACAGAACCGCATCACGCGGGCGTTTCAGGACTTAGTCAGAGACAACTGGGGCAAGTACCTCTATATCCGCGACCTGAAGCGGCAAACCTACTGGTCGGCGGCGTACAAACCCGTCATGCACCCTTACCAACATTATCAGGTCGCTCACGGAACAGGCTATTCGCGCTTCACGCAGCAGGTGGAGGACATCGAGAGCGTCCTGACGGTTTTTGCCGCCGCTGACGCGCCGCTGGAAGTCATGCAGCTTGAGTTGACCAATCACAGCGGCGAAACGCGCGACCTCGACGTGACTTCATATGCCGAGTGGCTGCTCGGTTTCGCGCCCGACGAACACCGCGAATTCCACAAGTTGTTCATCGAGACATCGGCGGACGTGGACGCGCGCGCCGTCTTCGCGCGAAAGTGCCTGTGGGGTTTCCCCGACGACAAGGGGCGGCACAACAACGTCGATTGGCCCTACACGGCATTCATGGCGGTCAGCGAACCGCTCAAATCCTTTGACTGTGACAAAGAGACGTTCATCGGGCTTTACAACAATGATGACCGCCCGGCGGCGATGGTCGAACCGGAATTGGCGCGCAGGACAGGGCGTTTCACCGACGCGATCGCCGCGCTGCAAGTGGCAGTCAGCTTGCAGCCGGGGGAATCGAAGACGGTGGTCTACACGCTCGGCGCTGCCGAGGACGGCAAAGAGGATGCCTACGACCTGATTCAGCGTTATACCTCGGTCGAGCAGAGTGAGCGCGCGTTTCAGGCGGTGCGCGACTTCTGGTCGCGTTTCCTCGATGTCGAGCAGGTTGAAACGCCTGACGACGCGCTGAACTTCATGACCAACATCTGGTTGAAATATCAGGCGATCTCCTGCCGCCTGTGGGGGAAGTCGGCGTTCTATCAGGTTTCAGCCGGGTATGGTTTCCGCGACCAGCTTCAGGACAGCCAGATATTTCTCGTCAGCGAGCCGGATCTGGCGCGGAAACAGCTCCTCTTGCACGCCTCGCAGCAGTTCATCGAAGGCGATGTGCTTCACTGGTGGTTTTCCATTCGCGGCGGCGGTCCGCGCACGAACTGCTCGGACGATTTGCTGTGGCTGCCGTTCATCTTGGACGCCTACCTGCTGGAAACTGCGGATTACGCGATCCTCGACGAACGAATCCCGTATCTCAACGGAGATGCCGAACCGCTCTACGACCACTGCAAGCGAGCGATCGAACGCTCATTCTCGCGCTTCTCGCCGCGCGGGATTCCGCTGATGGGCGACCACGACTGGAACGACGGCTTGAGCGCCGTTGGCACGCTGCTCAAGGGCGAGAGTTTCTGGGTCGCCGAGTTCCTATACATGATTCTCGGCAGCTTCATTCCGCTGGCGGAACGGCGCGGCGATGGTCGTTTCGCGGGGCGCTGCAGTGTCGTCCGCGAGAGCCTGAAAGCGGCGCTCAACCAGCATGGTTGGGATGGTCAGTGGTATTTGCAGGCGACGACTGACGACGGACTGCTCCTCGGCTCGCACGAGAACGAAGAGGGCAAGATCTTCCTGATGCCCAACATTTGGGCAGTGATCAGCGGCACAGCAGACGAGGCACGTGTTCAAACCGCCATGTCGTCGGTCACGGAGTACTTGCTCAAAGACTACGGCACGCTGCTCAACTACCCGGCATTCACCCGTCCGCGCCCCGATGTTGGTTACGTTACCCGCTATGCGCCGGGTCTTCGCGAAAACGGCGGCGTATACACCCATGCCGCCACGTGGTCGGTCTGGGCATACGCGCTGGCGGGTCAGCCGGAACTCGCTTATCAAGCCTATACGCGTATTTGCCCGCCGAACCGCAGCGACGATATCGACACCTATAAGGCGGAACCCTACGTTACCCCGGGGAACATCGACGGTCCCTTGTCGGAATTCTACGGGCGCGGCGGTTGGACGTGGTACACAGGCTCGGCGCAGTGGCTGCATCGCGTCGCCACGCACTGGATTCTCGGCATTCGCCCGCAAGAAGATGGGCTGCTTGTCGATCCGTCAATTCCAGATCACTGGGACGGCTTCAAGGTTACGCGCAGATTTCGCGGCGCTGTCTACCAGATCGAGGTCAACAACCCCGACCGGGTCAACAGCGGCGTTCGCTCGGTCAGGATTGACGGGCAGCCGTACGAAGGCAGTTTACTCCCGGTTTTTGCTGATAACCAAACCCACCATGTTCAGATCGTTATGGGGACTCAATCCTAGAAAGGAAGTTTCCGGCATAGGCAAACACTTTTCAATCGTGCTGTGAGGAATCAGAGGAAAACCGTCTCGCCTTTATATCCGCTGCAACATCAATAATTACTTTACAAGGAGCGAAAGAAATGACACCATTCGCCAAACGCATTGGCACCGCCTTCCTGCTCATGCTGGTTCTCAGCGTGGCGTCGATCGGCGTGTATGCACAGGACGAGCCTGTCACGCTGCGCTATGCCGCATGGAATCTGGGGACGGAAGAAGAAAACAATCTCCAGCGCCAGCTGGTCGCCGCCTATGAGGAAGCGAACCCGAACGTCACGATCGAATTTGTTGACATGTCCGGCGAAGGCGGCTGGGAAGCGAACTTGACGACGCTCGCCGCGAGAGGCGCGCTGCCTGACGTTTTCCTTGCGAACAATACGCCGCTCTATGTCCAGAATGGATGGCTCGCGGACCTGACCGAGTTCGTGCAGGACGATCCCGATTGGGCAAACGTGCCTGACGTGCTGAAGGAAGCCGTGACCTACGACGGGCGCGTGCTCGGGCTGCCGAACGCGCAGTTCATCATGGGCTACTTCGTCAATCAAGACCTGTTCGAGGCTGCCAACCTTGACGCTCCCGAATACGGCGTTTCAGCGGATGACCTGTTTGCCGCCGCGTCCTCGCTGACAGACGTGCAGCAGGGCGTGCTCGGCTTGCACGAGATGTACCCGATCCTCGGCTGGTATCCGAGCACGCAAGACAGCGATCTGCGCTGGTTTAGCTTCGACGGCGAGCATATGAATTACAACTCCGCCGCTTTCAGAGCCGCGGTCGACGTCGCGCTCGAGATGCGCCCGCACACGTGGCAGGGGCTGACAGATGAGCAGCGAGCGACCTTCACGTCGCAGGGTCCGTGGGAACTGTTCTTGAATCAGGAATCCGGCGCGGTGTGGGAAGGCGGCTGGGCAATTCCGAGTTACGCCGACAATGCCACCTTCAACTGGGACTTCATCGGCATCCCCGGCGGCAATCAGGCGATGGTTGCCGACATCATCGTCGTTTCGGCGACGACGGCTGACCTCGAAGCCGCCTACGACTTCGCCAATTGGATGAGCTTCTCGTCGGAAGGTTACGCGATGGAAGCCGAACTCGCGGCGAACGCCGGTACGGCGGTCACCCGTATGCCGGTGTCGGTCACCGACGACAGCATCGACCTGTACTTGTCCTTGGTCGGCGACCGCCCCGGTCTGCGTCAGGCGCTTGAAAACCTCGACAACAGCTTGGTCGAGTCGCTGCCGAAGATCGTCCCCGGGTACATTAATGCCCGCTGGGAAGGTCGCCCCGGCATCGACATCGGCGAGAATTTGGACGTGAATCTCGGCTTCATCTTCGACAACATCGCTTCCGGCGACTTCCAGTACGCGGATTACGCCCCGCAGTTGGAGGAATTCGCCAACAATTTCCTAGACGAAGCCCGCGCTCAATTGGGTGGATAGGTAAGGTCTAGTCGGCAGTTCACAGTTCACAGTAAGGGGCAATAATTCGCTTACTGTGAACTGTGGTCAGTGTGAACTGTCTGCTGAGGTAGTCCACAATTCATCATTTACAGGGCACGCCAAAAACCATAAATTTCTTACTGTAAACTGTGAACTATAGACTCTGTTTGTGAGAACTATGTTGTACTTTTACCGGCGAAATGAACCGCACACCGCGACGGAGACTCGGCGATGCGCCCGAACCTGAAGCGCTTGATCAGGGTGGGCGTGGCGCTCGTTGCCGTTACCGTGACAGCCCTGTTGGTGACGGGCGCGCCGCTGCCGTTCGCCGGACAGCCGCCGTCGGCGGTCAACTGCCTCGCGCAGCCGACCAGCGCGACTCGCGTCGAATCGTCCGGCGCATCACTGGTCGGGCGTCAGGAAAACGTGCAGTTCGCCGGCGGGAGCGTGCTGCTCCACCAGAGGACAGCGGGTGAGTCGCACTACGTCCACGAAATCACCGCCGACTCGTTCGGTCTGCCGCTCGCGCAGGATGACAGCGCGCGCCGCTATGTCAAATCGAGCGTCCTGCTGCAGCAGGGGGACTCGTTCCAGTTTGACGTGACGGTTCCCGCCGAAGGCGAGTACACGCTGGCGTTTGATAGCGCCGCGCCGCCTGATGCTGCTGCGCCTGAAGGACAGATGCGCGTTGACGGCGCGTTCCCAGACCGCGGGCTTGAGCGGGTCATTTTCCCGGTTTACTATCGCAACAGCACCGATGTCTTTCCCAAAGATCGTTACGGCAACGATCCGCTGATCCGTCAGGTGCGCGACACGCGTTGGGCGACGACGGCGGCTCGCGACGTGAACTTCAGCGAGCCGTATCCGCTTCGGATCAGACTCGCCGCCGGAGAACACCGTTTCGAGTTCACGCTAACCGAAGGTGCTTTGTACCTCGGCAGCATCTATGTGTCGGCGTTCACGCCGTATCCGGACTATGCCGACTACGTGGCGGCTCAGTCAGGTTCGGATACGACGAGATTTCTACTGACGCTCGAAGCGGAAGCCCCCGCCTATAAGAACGACACGTCGGCGCGCCCTGCTGCCAGCCTCAGCCTGTCGGTGACGCCCTATGATACCTACTGCCAGTTGATGAACACGATGGGCGGCGAAAGCTGGAACAAGAGCGGCAGCGCCGTCTACTACGAATTCAGCGTTCCGCAAGACGGTTTCTACGCCATCACTCTGCGAGCGCTGCAAAACACGCGCAGCAACTTCACGGTGTTTCGGCGCATCACGGTCAACGGCGAAGTGCCGTTCGCAGAATTCAATATGATCCCGTTCCGCTATACGACGGATTGGGTCGATGTACGCCTAGGTGGCGATACGCCGTACCGGGTTTTTCTGCGTCAGGGCGTGAACCTGCTCGGCATCGAAGCGACAAACGCGCCCTATTTGTCCGCTATGGACACCATTCAGGAAGCGCTGCTCGACATCAACGCGCTGGCGCTGGAAATTCGGCGGCTGACCGGCAACCAGCGCGACCCGTTCAAGGAATGGGTGATCTCTGATTACATTCCGGATATAGAAGCGCGCCTGAACGCGATCGCTCAGAACCTGATCGATGACAAGGAGACGCTGCTGGCGATCGATCCAACCGGCGCGTCGCCGGAAATTCTCACGTACCAGATGGCGATCGACAATCTGCTGTTCCTCGCCGCCAACCCTGATGAAATCCCCGTGTATATGAGCCGCTTTTCGGAAGGGACGGGTTCGGCGGCGCAGCTTCTGGGCACGCTCCTGCCGCTGCTGCAAAATCAACCGCTGGCGCTCGACAAGATCTATATCCACTCGCCCGATCTCGCGCTCGAAACGCCCGCCTTGCCGTTCACAACCGCCGTGTTTGAGGATTTCAAGCGCTTTCTGCACTCCTTCCAGCCCGACCCGTACCGGACGATTGGGGCGGGCGAGAACGAGGTGGAAGTCTGGGTGAACCGCCCGCGCCAGTACGTGAACCTGATGCAGTTGATGGCGGACTCGTCATTCACGGCGGAAACAGGCATTCAAGTCAAATTCTCGATCATGCCGGACGAGGGGAAACTTGTACTCGCAAATGCCGCCAGCATGCAGCCTGATGTGGCGCTCGGCGTTAGCATGCATATCCCGTATGAACTGGCGATCCGCAACGCCCTGTACGACCTGCGCAGCTTCCCGGATTTCGATTCGTTCATTCGCATCTTCGCGCCCGGCTCGCTGCTCGGGTACATCATCAACGACTCTGTGTATGCCATTCCGGAGACGCAGAATTTCTGGGTGACCTATTACCGCCATGACATCCTCGACTCGCTGGGCATCCCTGTGCCGCACACGTGGGACGAGGTGCTCGAAATTCTGCCCGAGCTTCAGCGCTACGGTATGAACTACAACACGCCGTTATCGACCGGCTCGGGGCAGAAGGGGTACATCGCCACTGTGCCGTATCTTTTCAATTACGGGGCGGAACTCTACGGCGATGGCGGTTTTGCCACCGGCTTGCAAAGCGACGAAGCCGTTGCCGCTATCCGTTTCATGGCGGACAGCTTCACGATTTACGGGATGCCGCTGACGACCGTGAGCTTCTATCAGGATTTTCGCTATGGCACACTGCCGCTCGGTATTTCCGATTCTGCCGACTATATCAAGCTGATGACCGCCGCACCTGAAATCGGCGGGTTGTGGGATATCGACCTTTATCCGGCAACCGTTCTAGCCGATGGTACGGAGCGCCGCTATACCACCGGTTCAGCACAAACCGGCATGGTTTTCAGAAACACGGATCAGCCGGAAGCAGCATGGGAGTTCCTGAAGTGGTGGATGTCCAGCGAGACGCAGTCCGATTTTCAGGAGCAGTTGATTCTAAACTACGGGCGCGAATACCTATGGTTCTCCGCGAACCTAGAGGCGTTCAGCCGGCTCGACATTCCGGAGGAACATCGCGCTGTCATTCTGGAGCAGTGGCAGTGGATGCAAGAACCGGTGCGTTTGCCCGGCGGCTACATGCAGGAACGCGAGTTGAGCAACGTCTGGAATCGGATCGTCTTCAACGGCGCGAACCCACGCGTGGCGATCGACCGCTCCGTGCTCATCATCAACCGCGAAATCACCCGCAAGATGGAAGAGTTTGGGTATTTAGAAGATGGCGTACAGGTTCGGGAATTCAGAATACCAACGATTGAGACAGTCACCGCTTGGATGGACAGCGCAGATTAGGCTGACTTTGCGGCAGTGGCTCAACCGAGAGGGCAGCGCCTATGCGTTCCTGTTCCCGTACGCGCTGTTGTTCATCGTGTTCATTGTCGTGCCGGTATTGGCGGCAGTCGCGCTGTCGTTCACCTTTTTTGACGCCATCCAAGCGCCGCGACCGATCGGTCTGAGCAATTACATCGCCTTGATCACGCAGGACGATACGTTCATGAGGTATGTCCTGCCGAACACGATCCAGTTCGCGGTGATTGTCGGACCCGGCGGCTACGCGCTCGCCTTTTTGCTGGCGTGGATGCTGGCACAGCTTCCCAAGCTCCCGCGCACGCTGTTCGCGCTGGTGCTCTATTCGCCGTCGATGACCGCGGGCGTGGCGATGGCGGTCGTCTGGAAGACGCTCTTCAGCGGTGACCAGACCGGCTATTTGAACAGCTTCCTCATGGGGTTAGGACTCCTGAACGAGCCGATACAGTGGCTGCAATCGCCGCAGTACTTAATGACGATCATGATCGTCGTCACGCTGTGGAGCAGCATGGGGATCGGCTTTCTGGCGATGCTGGCGGGCATTCTCGAAATCAGCCCGGAACTCTACGAAGCCGCCGCCATGGACGGCTTGAGCAGCCGCTGGCAGGAGATTTTCTACATCACGATCCCGTCGATGAAGCCGCAAATGCTTTTCGGGGCGGTGATGGCGATCGTCGGCACTTTCCAAGCAGGGGCGATCGGCGTCACGCTGTCGGGCAGTAATCCCACACCGCAGTATGCCGGGCAGTTGATCGTCAATCACATCGAGGACTACGGCTTGCTGCGCTATGAAATGGGCTATGCTGCCGCCGTGTCGGTGGTCTTGCTGCTGATGGTGCTTTTCTTCTCGCGCGTCGCCAACCGCCTGTTC
>JAEVZT010000154.1 GCA_023392115.1 Chloroflexota bacterium | reverse complement strand
TCTTCGTAGACCGTCACACGCCCCCATTCTAACGCGAAGGCGTCCGATCCGCGCATTTGCAAAGCGGAGTGGCGAAAATAGCAGATCAGGTTAGAATGAGAACATCTGTTTTAGATTCAGGAGTGGGGTGATCTATGGCAGCGGTAAGGACTGGCTTTGCAGAGATCAACGGCGCGAGGATTTACTACGAAGTCGCCGGCGAGGGGCAGCCCTTCCTGATGGTTCACGCCGGCATTGCCGACAAGTCGATGTGGGATGACCAGTTTGACTTTTTCGCGCGCGACTACCAAGTCGTGCGCTACGATATGCGCGGCTTCGGTCAAAGCCCGCCGGTCGCTGACGATTACCAGCGTCACGAGGACATGCGCGCGCTGCTGGACTTCCTCGACATCGACCGCGCGTACCTGATGGGCTGCTCGATGGGCGGCGGCGCGTGTATGAACTTCGCGCTCGAATACCCGAACCGAACCGACGCGCTGATCATGGTCGGTTCCGCGCCGGTTGGCTTCTCGTATGATGCGTGGTCGCCGTCGCCCCTCGACGAGGAAATGGACGCCGCCTACGAGAAAGGCGATCTGGAGCGCGCCAACGAGGTGGCGGTGCGAATTTTCGTTGACGGCAAGGGGCGCGCGCCCGATCAGGGCGGTCCAGCGCTGCGCCAGAAGGTCTACGAGATGAACAAGATCGCGCTGCGGAACATGGCGCTTCTGGGCACTGATGTCCCGCTGGCAGCGTCCGCCGCGAGCCGCATCGGCGAGTTGAAATTACCGGTGCTCGTCGTCATCGGCGATCTCGACGAGGAATACATCATGCGGGCTGCCGACTTCATGGTGAGCGGTATCGCCGGCGCGCGCAAGGTCGTCATGCCCGGCACGGCGCATCTGCCAAACATGGAATTCCCGAACGAATTCAACACGCATGTGAAGGCGTTTCTCGACAGCCTGCCCAAGAACAGCCTTTGAAAGCACGGCGCGGCGGACAGGCAGCAAAAAAGCGGGGATACTCGACATATCCCCGCTTTTTCGCGCAACGTTCGGTTGTGACCCTGAGAGGACTCGAACCTCTAACCAATTGATTAAGAGTCAACTGCTCTGCCAATTGAGCTACAGGGCCTCTTACGTGTTGAATTATAGCAAGCCCTGACCCCCAGTCAAGACAAAAATTCACACTAAATTGAGCAATCCGCGCGCCGAATCCGCGTGACAGTCCGTACTGTTCCACGTAAAATAGTGCGACGCACAAGAAGGAGTCGGTTTTTGTCCATCCAGCCCCACCAACCTAGAGGCTTAACGACTGCTGAAGTCGATGCCCGCGTCCGGCGCGGCGAAAGCAACGACTATCAGGCGCGCGTCGGTCGCTCGTACTGGGATATCGTCCGCGACAACGTCCTCAACGTCTTCAACATCGTCCTGTTCTCACTGCTGGTCGTCGTCCTGCTGTTCGCCGACTATGCGACCGTCCTATTCGCCGGATTCAGCGTCGTCACCAACTCCTTCCTCGGGATGATTCAGGAGATCAGCGCCAAGCGAAAACTTGATCAACTGGCGGCGCTGGCGGCGCACGACGTTCAGGTGTGGCGCGACGGCAAACTCGTCAGCGTGCCGATCGCGGCGATCGTCAAGGACGACGTGATCCCGATCGAGCCGGGCGATCGGCTGGTGGTCGACGGGCAGGTCATTGAGAGCGACGCGCTCGAAATGGACGAAGCGCAGCTCACCGGCGAATCCGACGCCGTCCTCAAGGAGGAGGACGATCCGGTCTATTCGGGATCGTTCTGCATCGCCGGCAGCGGCACGATGGTCGCCACGCGGGTCGGCAAGGACAGCACGATCAACCGCCTGTCGAGCACCGCGAAGGCTTACAAGAACGTCCTCACGCCGACGCAGCAGCGCCTGTCGCTGATTGTGCAAATATCGGTCGTCATCATGGCGGTCTGCACGCCGATGATCTTCATCGCCGGTTATATGCAGGAACAGTCGATCATCAATCTCGGCACGTTCCGCAACGCGGTCGTGTTCGTCGCCAGCATTGTGCCGCAGGGGCTGGTGCTGACGGCGATCCTGTCGCTGACGATCGGTGCGATCAGCATCTCGCGTTTTCAAACGCTGGTGCAGCGCGTCAACGCCGTCGAGTCGATGGCGAACGTGACCACGCTCTGTTTCGACAAAACCGGCACGCTGACGCGCAATAAGCTGACAGTGACGCAAATTCTGCCGCTGACCGCCCAGTCGCAAGAAGCGATTCAAGGGCGGCTGCGGCTGTATACCGCCAACCTGTCGCACCTGAACCGCACCGCCGCCGCCGTCGCGCATCACATCAACGGCGACTCAGAAACGCCGCTGCTGCCGGAAGTCGTCAAGACGCGCGAAATTCCGTTCACGTCGGCGCGCAAGTGGGGCGCGATCGTGCTGCCGCAGGAGACGCTGATCCTCGGCGCGCCGGAGCGCGTGCTCAAGCTCGACGACCGCAAGGCGCTCGATCACGCGGCGGCGCTGGCGGCACAGGGAATGCGCGTCTTGGCGTTCGCGCGCACGAGCCAGCCGCTGCCCGACGGGCGCCTGTCGGATGACCGCGAGCCGCTGGCGCTGATCATCCTCAGCGACGAGATGCGCTCGGACATACAGGTGACGCTGCAAGAGTTCCACGATCAGGAAGTCGCGCTCAAGGTGATTTCCGGCGACAACCTCGCCACCGTGCGCCAGATCGCGACTGAGGCGGGGATGAAGATTCGCCGCGCCTACACCGGCGAGGAGCTTGAGGCGATGTCCGACGGCGAGCTTGAAGCGGCGGTCGTCGAAGCCGATTTATTCGCGCGCATCGAGCCGGACACCAAGCGCAAGATCATCGCGGCGCTCAAGCGTCAGGGGCAGTACGTGGCGATGGTCGGCGACGGCGTCAACGACGTGCCGGCGCTCAAAGAGGCGCATCTGGCGATCGCCATGAACGACGGCGCGCAGATCAGCAAGGATGTCGCCGATCTCGTCCTGCTCAACAACGCCATGACGACGCTGCCGCGCGCCTTCCACGAGGGGCGGACGATCACGCAGACGATCTTCGCCACGAGCAAGATTTTCCTCGTCAAGAATCTATACAGCCTGCTGTTCTTCATCTTCGCCGGCTTCATGGCGCTGCCGTTTCCGATCAGTCCGATCCAGATCAGTTGGGTGACGTTCGGCGTGATCAACGTGCCGGCGACGCTGATCGCCTTCCGCCTGCTCAAGCCGAAGTATATGAAGCTGTTCCGCCGAGACGTGCTCGACTATGTGGTGACGGTGGGCTTCGTCGGCGCGGTGGCGATGGCGGCGATCTACGGCATCACCTACCTGAACAACCGGCGCGACCTGCTCGAAGCGCGCAGCACGATGATGCTGTTCCTGAGCCTGTACGGTGTGCTCGTCTTCTGGCACACACACGGCGTCGACGTCTTCCGCCCGCGAACCCTACGCGAGCATTTCGGCGTGTTCGCGCTCGGCGCGGCGCTCGGCGCGATAACGATCGTCGTCCCGTACTTCGTGCCGCACCTGATCGAGTTTTCGCCGCCGACGCTGTGGCAGTGGGGATTTGTCGTGCTCGTCTTCCTGATCGCGCTGGTGCTGAACACGATCCTGATGCGTTCGCGCGCCTTCGTCGACCGTATCTGGCGCTTGACCGCGCCGTAAAGGGCATAGACACCGTGATCCAATGTACAGCATCGAGCACTTGATGAATTGGCAGATCTATTGCTAGATATGTATATCAACTTACTAGACACCACCGTAGTTTACAGATTGCCTGCGATTCAATAGGTCAGATGAACGGGCTGTTGATAAATTTGAGGATCACATCACTCTAGAGGAGGGGTTTTATGGAAGCTAAGCAGACTAACTTGTTGAATTTCATGCGAGGACCGAAACAGTATATCATCCCCATTTACCAGCGCTCTTATAGCTGGACTTTCACCCAGTGTCAACAGTTATGGGATGATATTGTTCGGGCAACCAAAGATGAGCACATCCCAGCTCATTTCATTGGTTCAATTGTCTATATCAACGAAGGCATTTATCAAGTTTCGGCAGTGCCTCGACTGCTGATTATTGATGGGCAGCAACGGTTAACCACTATATCTTTGTTGCTTGCAGCGCTAGGTCAGCGCATTCAACAAGTGCCAAATAGCAGCGTTAATCATACGCAAATCCGAAACTACTATCTCATCAATAATGACGAGACAGGAGATTATAGGCACAAGCTCATTCTGACACGCGGAGATCGAGATACGCTTCTCGCTCTTATTGACGGAGATTGTCCGCAACCCACCGAGCCGTCGCTGCGCCTTACCGAAAATCTACGCTTCTTCCAAGAACGCATCGTTCAAAGCGGGTTGTCAGTGGATGACATCTATCGCGGCATTAGTAAGCTGATTATTGTTGACGTTTCGCTCGACCGAAATTATGACAATCCGCAACTCATTTTCGAAAGCCTTAACTCGACAGGGCTAGACCTGTCGCAGTCCGATCTCATTCGCAATTACATTCTCATGGGATTGACTCCTGAGCATCAGAATAGGCTCTATAACCGCTATTGGTATCCGATTGAAAACCAATTTGGTCAAACCGAGGATGCCAGCCGTTTTGATTTTTTCATGCGCGATTTCCTCACCTTGAAAGCTAAGGGACAGATACCGCCATTGAGAGACGTTTATAAGAACTTCAAGACTTATACACAAACACCGGGATTATCGGTTGATGAGCTCGTAGCGGACGTGTATGAACATGCAATGGTTTACTTGCGCTTTATCTCTCCGGAAACCGAGAAGGATTGGAGTATCCGAACCTCCTTAGAGGATATCAAGACCCTTAAAATGGATGTCGTGTACCCGTTTCTCTTAGAGGTGTTTCTTGACCAGCAACGAGGATTACTGACCAACAGCGAAGTGCTTGAAATACTGAAGATCGTTGAGAGCTACGTGTTCCGACGAGCGATTGTGGGCATTCCAACTAATTCCATGAATAAAACGTTTGCGACTCTATCGCGCAGTATCGACAAAAAGCAATACCTGAATAGCGTAAAAGC
>JAEVZT010000140.1 GCA_023392115.1 Chloroflexota bacterium | reverse complement strand
TTGTTGGCGATGATCGGCGCGCCGACGACCGAATGCACCCAGCCGAAAAGGGTTTCTTCCGCGTAGCCTGAACATCCGGCGACGCTGCTGCACGCGCACGCCTCGCGCCGCTTGAGGATGCGCGGGATGCACGGGCTGTTCTCGATATTCAGCGGCTTGTTGATCACATCAGCGTGATGCCCGACGGCGCGAATAATCCGTCCGACACCGTCGCGGACGACGATCACACGGCTGGCGTCGAATGGCGGCATAACGCGGGCGGCGTGCTTGAGGACGTGGTCGAGCATGGCGTTCAGGCTGAGCGTGTTGTTGAGGGCTGCCGCCAGATCGCGCAGGGCTTCCGCCAGAATCCGCTGTTCGCGCTCGCTTTGTTCGCTTGCCTGAAGGTCTGCGTAGAGCCGTGCCCGCTGGATCGCCACGCCAATGTGTTCGCTCAGGGCATTCATCAGGTGCAGGTCTTCCTCGGTCAGCCTCATGCCGCTCGTCGTTTCGACGTTCAGCACGCCGACGACCCGATCTTTATCGAACAGCGGCACGCAGACTTCGGACACGATATCGACACGCGCGTTGAGAAAGTCGGGGTCGCTGTGGGCGTCTTCGAGCAGAACCGACTCGCCCGTACGCGCGACGCGCCCACAAACGCCTGTGCTGATCGGGATGCGTTTCCAATCGTTCTCGTACCCGACCTGATGCTGGATGACCAGTGTGTCGCCTTCGAGCAGGTAGAGCGACACCTGCGTGTAACCGAACGTCTCGGCGACGCCTTCGACGATCGCCTTCATCATTGACGGCAGGTCGACTTCAGACGCCAGCGTCGCCCGCGCCTGACTGAGCAGGGCAAGCTCGCGCGCTTGATGTTCGGCGGCGTCGAGCAGCGCCCTGTAACGCTGCTCGCTCTGACGCAGGGTGTTTTCCGCCTGTTTGCGCGCGGTGTAGTCGTAAAAAATGGTAAGGATGTGTTTCTCGCCATCCTGTTTGATCAGCTCGCTGTTGAGCAGAACATGGTGAACCTGACCATCTTTCGCGCGGAGCATGACTTCGAAATCGTGGACAGCGCCCGCTTCGAGCAGGCGCGCTTTCATTGTTTCGCGGTCGGCGAAGTCGACGTAGATCGACAGCTCGCGCAAACTGTGTCCGATCAATTCCTCGCGCGAGTAGCCGAGAAGTTCCTGAATCCACGCATTGACTTCATAGATCGTGCCATCGAGCGACGATACGGCGACGCCGATCGCGCTGGAATTGAACATCTCGCTCCCGGCAGCCATGCTCGACTGCGAGGCGGACTGCGCTTGCACCTGCGCCGACAGGGCGCGGATGCGCCGCCAAGTCGCGCTGTCGGGCGGCTGTTGACCGTTTGACTCGATTAACTTAAGGAGTTGTTGCTCGAACAGCGCGCGTGCCATGCGATGCCTTACTGAGCCTGATATGGCAATTAACAGTCCAATATTATAGCAATGCCCTAGTCATAAGACGATGAAGAGTGACATTGCGCCGGTCAAACGGGCGATCCACACGTCTCGCCGGGGCGTCGTGCTATAATCGGCGCATGACGAACATCCAGCGTTACAACCCACAGGACGAACTGATCCCCGGCGCGCAGGCGCTGACCGTCAACTTCGCCATGCTGCTGTCAGGGCAGGCGAGCAGTCGTCACACACACCGCGCCTATTTCCGCTGGATCGACCGCTACCTCGTCGATGTGGCGGGGATGAAGCCGTCGCGCGGGGCGATGCGCGTCCAGCGGATGTGCACGCTGCCGCTGGCGACCGTTCGCGACAGCCTGAGCGCGCCTCAGCTTCGGGCGTGGCTTGGTCTGCTGGCGAAAAGCGGGCAGGGGAAGCAGGCGCTCAATCAGGCGCGGGCGTCGGTGCTGACGCTGGCGAGCCTGCTGGCGGAAGCCGGATGGATTGACGACTACACCAACGCCTCGATGAGCCGCGTCAAGCTGCCGAAAGCGGCGGACGGGCAGCGCCCCGGTCGCTGGCTGAGTGTCGACCAGATCCGCGAGTTGATGCTGGCGGCGCGGCGGATTGCGACGAGCGAAAACCAGCTCATTCGCAACAGCCTCATCTTGACGATGCTGTGCACGATGGCGCTGCGCCGTGAGGAGCTCGCCGCCGTCCGCTGGGACGACTTCTCGCTGCAAAACGACCGCCTCGTCCTGCGTGTTCACGGCAAGGGACGCAAGACGGCTTACATTGACGTGCCGAAAGCCGTGCTGATCGTCCTCGAACGCTGGCGCAGGGCGATCGCCGCCGACGGCGAGCCGGCAGCACCGGCATCGCCGCTCGTCCGCCGTATCTGGAAGGGTGGACGCATCAGCCGTCACGGGCTGACTGCCGAGGGGATGTGGTTGATCATCGCCGAAAGCGCCGCCGAAGCCGGAATCGGGCATGTCGCCCCGCACGACCTGCGCCGGTCGGTCGCGGGGGCGCTCCAGCATTCCGGCGTGCCGATCGAGAAGATCAGCCGCCTGCTGCGTCACAGCAACGTCGCCATCACCGAACGCTACTTGAGCCGCCTGCCGCAAAAGAACGAGGGCGCGATCCTCATGAGCGACGTCCTCGGCTTGGAGATCGACGGCAGCTTGTTCGACCTCTAGCGCCTATTCCGCCGCCGCCAGCCGCGCGGCATACTGGCGCTTGTAGTACTCAAGATACTCGCCGGTCTTGATCTTGCGCCACCACCACGCGTTCTCAGCGTACCAGTTGACGGTCGCCTCGACCGCCTGATTGAAGGTGTGCGCCTTCTGCCAGCCGAGCGCTTGCAGCTTGGCGCTGCTCATGGCGTAGCGCCGGTCGTGCCCCTCGCGGTCGGGCACGCGCTTGATCAGGCTTTGCGGCTTGTCGAGCAGTTCGAGCAGCTTGTGCGTCACGTCAACGTTGTAGCGCAGGTCTTCCCCGGCGATGTTGTAGGCTTCGCCGGGAACGCCGTGATGCAGCACCGTGTCGATGCCCGTGACATGATCCTCGACGAACAGCCAGTCGCGCACCTGCATCCCGTCGCCGTACAGCGGCAGCGGGCGATCGTCGATCGCTTCGGTGATGAAGAACGGCAGCAGTTTTTCCGGGTACTGGTAGGGTCCGAACGTGTTGCTGCCGCGCGTGATGACGGTGTTCAGCCCGTGCGTGACGTGGTACGAGCGCACCATCAGCTCGCCGCCCGCCTTGCTGGCGGCATACGGGCTGTTGGGCGCGAAGTTGTCGCTCTCGACTGAGAAGCCCTCGGCGACGTCGCCGTAGACCTCGTCGGGCGAGACGTGCAGGAAGCGTTCGACGCCGTGCTGCTTCGCCTCGTCGAGCAGGATGTAGACGCCGACCACGTCGGTATGGACGAAGGCGTCGGCGTTGAGAATGCTCCGGTCGACGTGGCTTTCCGCCGCGAAATTGACGATCGTGTCGATGTTGTGCGCCTCAAACGCCCGCTTGACCGCCGCGCGGTCGGCGATGTCGCCGCGCTCGAAACGATAGTTCTCCTCGTCGCTCACCGGCAGCAGGTTGTCTAGGTTGCCGGCGTAGGTCAGCTTATCGAAGACGATCAAGTTGTAGTGCGGGTAGCGCTCGATCATGTAGCGGACGAAAGCGCTGCCGATGAAGCCCGCGCCACCCGTCACCAGAATGTTCTTCATGACTGTTTCACTCCTTCGCGCTCTGTTCGCCGGAGCCCGCGCCTTCGGCGGTCAGGCTGGTTTCGGCTTCGGCGGGCTTGTCGTCAGCTTTCTCGGCGGGCGCGGCTTTGAGGACGAAGCGCTCGATCGCGTCGGCTGCGCCGTCCTCGTCGTTCGTGCCGACGACGTGATCGGCGGCGTCCTTGACCAGCTGCGCCGAGTTGCCCATCGCCACGCCGATGCGCGCGAACTTGATCATCTCAATGTCATTCTCGCCGTCGCCGATGGCGAATACTTCGTCGGCGCTGATGTTCATGTGCTTGCACAAGCCTTTGAGCGCCGCGCCCTTCGACCCGCCCGGTGGCAGGATTTCGAGCATTTCGGGGATGCCCGCCTGCACCAGCTTGCCCGCGCCGCCGATCATGGCGTTCAACTGCCAGCGCAGCGCCGTGATCGCGCG
>JAEVZT010000134.1 GCA_023392115.1 Chloroflexota bacterium | reverse complement strand
CCGACCGGGGCGTGCTTACTCACCTAGCCCACCAAAAACACGACGACTCCGCCCGCGCCGATCCAGACGTGGGCGTGGAAGGCAGGTTCGGAACGCCCGCTGAAGGTGATGCTGTCGGCGTTGTCTTTCGCCCAGTCGAACAGGACGCGGGCGACACGCGCGTTTTCCTCGCCTTCGGGAAGCTGCTCAAGGTAGGTGAAGAAGTTGAGAGGGTTCGGGTATCGGGACTGCTTCTCCTGCTCGCGCGCGTTCGGTTCAGGCAGCGGCGCGGTCAGCGAGACTTTGTTGAGCGCAGCGGTCAGCCGTTTGAGCGCCTGTTCCGGGCGCTTGCGGAAGTCGCTGAACTGGCGGTTGATCAGGTGGATCGGCAGCGGCGTGTCGTCAAGCCGGGCGATGAAGATCGGCTTGCGTAAGTCCATCGCCAGCAGCGTTTCGCGCTCAACCCATTCGGAGTCGCGCGCGTCTTTCGACATGACGACGATCATCGCCCCGCAGCCGCTGACCGCCCGCTCGATTTCGCGCGCCCACGTCGAGCCGTCCGGGATCGCCTGCACGTCAACCCAGCAGCGAAATCCCGCCTCAGTCAACTGCTCCGCGAGCGTCAGCGTGAAATCGCGGTCGTTGGAACTGTGACTTATGAAGATATACGGCTGCTCAGGCGGCATGTTCATTCGCTTTCAGTGCGTTGATCGTTTCTTCGAAGCAGACGTCCAGACGGCTGCGATCGATCTCTTCGGTCAGCTGCTCGCGGCATTGATGCCAGATCACCTCGGCATAAGCCGGCAAAATGCGCCGGTTCTCCGGGCGAATACATTCGCCAAGGATTTCGATCGCCGCTAGAAGGTGCAGCGCGACTTTCAAGTCGCTGCTGCCGTAGCGCCGGATCTCGTCGAAGGCGCGGTAAAACACTTCCTTGAACGTGACCGGATTGGTGATCACGCGCAGCCGCTGACCATCATCATAGCGAAACGGCGACGGGCTTGGACGCTCGCCCAAGCGGCACAACCCCTCAATCAGGCGGTCAAGTGCCATAACCGACGTAAACGGGTCGTTGATTGCTGCCGACATCGATCGTACAGCGATCGACACAATCTGGTCGATTAAGAACTCGACATCCTGCGCTTGCGTTCGCCGATCGCTGAGGATGAAGGCGTCAAGAATCGCGTCCTCCAGATCGTCGGTCACACGATCCAGCGGATAGATGCGCCCGAGGGTGCTGCGCGCCGTCAGGAAGTTTCCCGGACGATACTTCAGTTCAAGAATAATATCATGCGCTTTGGCGGCGGCAAGCAGGGCTTCAGTATCGATGTAAGCAATGTAGCCGCTGTCTCTGGCGCGGAGCGAGAGCGACTGTTCGTCGAAATTCGACGGAATTGTCTCATGCGGCTTGTCGATGTGCAGCCGGTCGGCACCTTCGCCGATTGTTTCGGGAAACAAGTCGTCGATCGTATTGTGTAAACTGTCGCCGATGCGGCTCAGGATCGCCGTCGACTGGATTGACGCCGAAACGTGGTGGATGAAGTAGATCAGCACGGTGACGCTGCCGAGCGAGAGCAGGAAGCCGATGAACGTCGAGATGTGCGGCACGAAGAAGCCTTCCTCGACGCTGCGGATGGTTCGCATGACCAGCAGGCAGTAGATGAACGTCGCCGTGAACGTGCCGAGGACGAACTGGTTGGCGCGATCGCGCATGAAGTTGCCGAGCACGAGCGGACCGTACTGCTGCGAGGTCAGCGTTAGGACGACCATCGTCAGCGAGAACGCCAGCCCGGCGACGGTGATCATCGAACTGGCGATCGTCGACAGGACTGAGCGTGCACCATCCGGCGCGTTGCGGTAAATCCAGTCGATCGAACGCAGGAATTCGTCGGGGACTCGCACGTCGATGTTGATCGTTAACAGAAACAGCAGGAAAGAAGCTGCCGCCATCAACATCGGAATGAACCAGTAACTCGACTGAAGCGTGTCCCACAGCGCGCTGATCCGGTTTCTCATCTTGCCCTCAAATGTTACCCGACGCGTTTTTGCGCTATAATAGGCGCTGCCTGTTATCTTACCTGAAACTTTATGTCGGTCGAAAACCTTGCCGGGCAGAAGCTCGGACAATACGAACTGAGAGACCTGCTTGGCAGCGGCGGCATGGGCGCGGTTTACCGGGCGCATCAAGCCGCCCTCGGGCGTGACGTTGCCGTGAAAGTGCTGCCGCCCTCGCTCGCGGGGCAGGAAGAGTATCTCCAGCGCTTCACGCGTGAGGCGCGGATTGCCGCGTCGCTCGAACACCCGCACATCGTCCCGGTCTACGACTACGGCTCGCAGGACGGCATTACGTTTGTCGTCATGCGCCTGCTTGAAGACGGCACGCTGGCGCAGCGCATGTATTTGCGCCGCGAACGCGGAGCGCCGCTGCCGTCGCTCGGCGAAAGCGCTGAACTGCTGCGCCAGATGGCGAGCGCGCTCGATTATGCCCACCGCAAAGGCGTCGTCCACCGCGACATCAAACCGGGCAATATCATGTTCGACGACGCGACCGCCTACCTCGTTGACTTCGGCATCGCCCGCCTGATGAACGCGGCGGTATCGACCGGCGAACATCTCGTCTTCGGCACGCCGATGTACATGCCGCCAGAACAGTGGCGCGACGAAGAACTGAAGCCGGAAACCGATCAATATGCGCTCGGCGCTGTCGTCTACTCGATGGTGACGGGGCATCCCCCCTTCGACGCGCAGACGCCGCACAGCTTGATGTACAAGCATCTGAACGAAGCACCGATCCCGCCGACCGCCCTGCGGCGTGATCTGCCGCCTGCTGTCGCCGACGTGCTCAACCGGGCGATGGCGAAGACGCCGAGCGAGCGCTTCTTGACGGCGACGGCGTTCGCGCAGGCATACGCGGCGGCGATCGCCGGGGCGCGCGGCGACTCGACCGGATTCTTCACGTTCTCCATCGAGGGCGACCACGTCGATCTGTCGCCGCTTGCGGTGTCACAGGCGCTGCCGCAAGCGCCGCCCGAAAACGGCTCCGCGCCTGAACCTGAAGCGGAAGCCGAAGCTGAACTGGACGCGGTGGTTGACGATGATGTTTGGCAAGCCGACCTGCCAGAATCTGTCCCGCCGTGGGGTGGATCAACTGGCGCGTCGTGGGTTGCGTCGCCGGAAGATTCATCACCGCTGCCAATGCCGCCGCCCCCTGCCGCGCCCGTCTATACGCCGCCTCCCGCGTCGCGACCGGCGCCTGCACGCCGCCGATCGCCGCTTGCTTCGCTGGCGGTCGGCGGGATCATCGGCATTGGTCTGCTGGCGCTGCTGATCTGCGGCGGCGCGGCGCTGGTCGTCAACCAGCTCGGTATTTTCGATGTGCCAACGGCGACCGCCGACGCCGACGCGCCGACTCCGATCGGCTACGTCGACGAGGAAAACGCGCCGACGACAGAACCGACGCCAACTTCGCTGCCTGATACGGATGCGACGCAGTCCGCGCCCCCGACGCGCGTAGCGGCGGCGGATGTTGGCGGGGCATCGGTCGCCGGCGAAGGCTTCTCGCACGGGACGCAGACTGTCCGCGCAGTCGATTTCAGCCTTGACGGCGCAGCCTTGCTGACCGGCGTCGGCGACGGATCGCTGCGGCTGTGGAATGTGGCATCCGGCGCGCAGACGATGGTGACGCATACCAGCGGCGGGGTCGTCAACGACGCGGCATACAGCCCTGACGGGACGCGCACCGGCGCGGGCACGGAAAACGGCATGGTCTTTGTCTACGATGCCAGCCTGACGACGCAGATTGCCTCTTGGCAGGCGCACAATGCGCCTGTGCGGGCTGTAGCCTTCAATCCTGACGGCTCGCGGATTGCGACGGCGAGCGAGGATATGACGGCGCGCGTGTGGGATGTTGCCTCGCGCACGCCGCTGCTGACCCTGACCGGACATTCGGATCGCGTCCTCGACGTGGCGTACAGTCCGGATGGCGCCCGCCTTGCGACTGCCAGCGGCGACAGTACGGCGCGTATCTGGGATCTGGCGTCGGGGAACGTGCTCCACGTCCTGCGCGGACATACCGGCGAACTGCGGAGCGTGGCATACAGTCCGGACGGGACGCGCGTCGCGACCGCGTCAGCCGACGGCACAATCCGCGTCTGGGATACCGAGACAGGCACGCAGGTGAATGTGCTGAACGGGCACATCGGATGGATCTGGACTGTCGAGTTCAGCCCCGACGGAACGCTGCTGCTCTCCGGCGGGCGCGATGACACCGCCCGCCTGTGGGACGCGCAGACGGGCGATATGCTTGCGACGCTCACCGGACACGCCGGTTGGGTGATCGGCGTGGCGTTCAGTCCCGACATGAACCAGATTGCCACCGGCGGCGGCGACGGTTTCGCCCGCCTGTGGGATACGTCGTCGGGTTAGCGACCCCTATTTCCTGACAAACCACGCCATACCGCGCGGAGCGATCCACGCGACGAGCTGAGCGCCCTGCGTCTCGCAGGCATTGTCGCCGCCGAGCGCGTCATGCCACTCGCCGCCGCCAACGTCGAGCCGGACTTCCGCCGTCTCGTCACCGCCGTTGTAAACGCAGTAGACCGACTCG
Organism: Chloroflexota bacterium; assembly: GCA_023392115.1. GTDB lineage: Bacteria > Chloroflexota > Anaerolineae > Aggregatilineales > Phototrophicaceae > Flexifilum. Next base: position 929 of record JAEVZT010000134.1, on the reverse strand, counting down.
CCCTCATAGCGCCGGACGAAGGCGTAGGCGCGCTGCTCGTCGTCAATCACCAGCGTTTCGACATCGCCCAAACGCAGCGCGTTTGAGCCGCGCCGGAAGTGAATCGCCCGCTTGTAGAAGTCGATCAGGGCGTGGTCGAGGTTGTCCCACGGCATCGTGCGCCGCCCGTCTTCGGCATAGTCGCCTTCCAAGCCGGTTTCGCCGCCGTAGTAGATCATCGGCGCGCCGGGATAGCTCAACTGGAAGGCGGCGACCTGTTTGACGCCGCGGGCATCGTTCTTGCAAGCTGTCATGATGCGCCCGGTATCATGCGAGTCGACAAGGTTCATCTGCGCCTTGATCGCCGGCGCGGGCGTGTCGCGCCGCCACGTCGCCAGCCGGTCGTCGAGCTCAGATGGGCTGATGGCGTCGTCCGTCAGAAAACCGCGCAGCGCCCACGCGAAACGGTAATTCATCGTCGCGTTGAAGGTGTCGCCGAGCGGGTAATGGGTCGAGTCGATCCACAGCTCGGAGACGGTGTACGCGCCGAGGCACGTCGCGTCGACCGTCTTGCGGAAGCGCCGCCAGAACTCGTCGGTGTTGTCGAAGGCGACGTCGCAGCGCCAGCCGTCGATCCCCTGTTTCAACCAGTAGGCGGTGACGCCGTCCGCGCCGTTGAAGAAGTCCTCAACTTCGGGGCACTCGACAAACTCCGGCATGAAGCCCAAGCCGATCCAGCCGCGGTACTTCGTCGGGTGTTCCTGAAAGTCGAACCAGCGGTAGTAGGGTGACTGCTTCGAGTGGTACGCGCCGCCGCCGAACTTATCGGTGATGTCGAAATAGATGCTGTCCGACGAGCAATGGTTGAAAACCGCGTCAAGGACGATTTTCATGCCGCGGGCATGCGCCTTGTCGAGCAGTTCCTTAAAATCGGCTTCCGTGCCGAGCAT
>JAEVZT010000115.1 GCA_023392115.1 Chloroflexota bacterium | reverse complement strand
GCCGTACTTCTACCGCCTTAGCGCCGACGCGATCTACGCTCACTTTGCCGCCGTCGCACGTGCCGTGCCGGACTTCCCGATCTATCTCTACAACAACCCGGGCGTGACGCCAAATATCCTGACGACCGAACTGGTTTTTCGCCTCGCCAATGACTTCCCGAACATCACCGGGCTAAAGGACAGCAGCGGATCGCTGGGGACACTCTTCGCCAGCCACGTTTTACAGGGCGGCGCGTTCAACACCACCAGCGGATCGGACGGCATGATCCTCGCCGCGCAGGCGCTTGGCATCGACGCCTGTGTCTCTGGTAACGCCAACTACGCGCCTGAACTCGTCGTCAGCCTGTTTGAAGCCGGGCGTCACGGCGATCTCGTCGGCGCTCGACTGCTTCAGGCGCAGTTAGACGAAGCGCGGCGCGTCCTCGGCGACGGGTCAGATCTGTCGCTGTTCAAGGCAATGTGCGCCCGACGCGGTGTTCCGGTCGGCGACGTGCGCTCGCCGCTGCAGCCGGCGTCGCCCGCACGTATTGAAGCCTGTGTGCAGGCGCTTACGGGAACCATCATCCCGTTGAACGCTTAACCAACGTTATTGTGTGAAGGAGGTGTAGTGACAACCATCAGCATGACAGGCAGCAGCCGACTAAAGCATCCGAACCGAGTTTTGGCGAATAGTGAGGATAAACATGCGTAAACTGACTCTCTTTGTTCTTCTCACCCTCGTGCTGGCGACGTTTGGCAGCGTCGCGGCACAGGAAGATCAAGTGACGCTCGAATTCTGGGGTGGCTGGACGGGTCCCGATGGCGCGATCATGCAGGAACTCGTCGACCGCTACAACGAGGAAAACCCGAACGTCCACGTCAACCTGACGGTGCAGGCGTGGTCGCCGCTGTTCGACGCCTTCATCGCCGCTGCCAGCGCCGGCGAATCGCCCGACATCATGGCGATGCATCCGCAAGAAACGGCGATGTTCATCAACCTCGGCTTGATCGAGCCGATTGACGAACTGATCGCGCAGTCGGGAACGTTCGATCAGGAAGCCTATGTGCCGAAGGCGTGGGAACTCCAGTTCTACAATGACCAGATGTACGCCTACCCCTTCGACCTCGGCGTTCACGGGGTGTTCTATAACGCCGACCTGTTTGAAGAAGCCGGCATTGAAGCGGCGCCCAGCAACGCCGAGGAGTTCCTCGAAGCTGCCCGCCTGCTGACGAAAGACGCGAATGGCAACCATCCCGGCGACGAGGGTTTTGACCCCGACAACATCGTCCAGTACGCCATCAATATGCACACCAATCACCACGCGTTCTATCAATGGTACGCGCTGTACAACCAGCTCGGCGGTGAGCTGATCTCTGAAGACGGAATGCAGTGCGCGCTGGACATCGACAAGGCGACGCAGGCGTGGGAATGGCTGCAAGACCTCGTCTTCACGCACTACGCCGCGCCGCAGGGACAAACCGACTACGCCCGCGACTTCTTGACCGGACGCACGGCGATGCTCGTCGACGGTCCGTGGCAGATTCCGGCGCTTGAGGCTGCCGAAGCTGAAGGTTTCAATTGGGGTGCCGCGCCGTACCCGACGATCTTCGACCAACCGGCAGTCTGGGGCAGCGGTCACAACTTCACCCTACCGACCTTCGCCGATCCCGAAAAGCGCGATGAAGCGATCGCCTTTATCGAGTGGCTGGGACAGAACTCGTTCGCGTGGCTCGAATCCGGTCAGCTTCCGATCCGCTATGACATCATCGACTCGGAAGAATTCGCCGAATTGAAGGGGCGTCAGCCATTTGTCGACATGCTCGAAAACCAGATGCTGCTGCCGAACGTGCCGCAGTTCTCGCAGATTTTCGGCTCGAACGCGCCGACCCCGATGATGGTCATGGCGCAGCGGATCATCCTCGAAAACGCGGATGTCCGCTCGACGGTCGAGAATGCATGCAGCGAGATCACCGCGATCCTGTCAATGCCGATGTAAGCATTTTTCACCGGGGCGATCCCTTCGGATCGCCCCGACTGTACTCGTTCGACGTTTGAGGAATGGACAATGCGCGTTCTGCCACGAGCCGGGCGTTACTCCGCGCAAGCACAAGCGCAAAAAAGGCGAGCGTTCCCAACCCCTTATTTGTTCATCCTGCCCTACTTAGTCTTTTTCATCCTGTTCCGGTTCGGTCCGTCGATCGCCGGGCTTGGCGTGGCGTTCACCAACTGGCAGGCGGTCGGCAACCCGCGTTGGATCGGTCTTGCCAACTTCGAGGCGATGCTGCGCGACCCGCGTCTTGCCGAAGCGATCCGCAATACGCTCGGCTTCACCGCCGTCACCGTGCCAATCCTGCTCGTCTTGAGTCTGGCGCTGGCGATGTTCCTCAACCGCTCGCTCGCCGGACGCTCAATCGGGCGCGTCGCGGTGTTCATGCCGTATGTCGTCATGTCGACGGTCGTCGGCGTGCTGTGGACGTGGATTCTCGACAAAGACTTCGGCTTGATGAACTACTACCTGTCGATCTTCGGCTTGGGCGGGACGCCGTGGCTTGTTAGCGAGCGCACGGCGATGTGGGGCATTATCCTAACGACCGTCTGGTGGACGGTCGGCTATAACATGGTCTTGTTTCTCGCCGGTTTGCAGGATATTCCGTCCGAACTCTACGAGGCAGGGCGGATCGACGGCGCGGGGGCGTTTGGCTTGTTCCGCCACATCACGATCCCGATGCTCGCGCCGACGACATTCCTCGTCCTCATGCTGACACTGATCAACTCGTTTCAGGTGTTCGATCAGGTCTATGTCATGACCAGCGGCGGTCCCGGTACGGCGACGCTCACGCTCGTCCAGTACATCTACACTACCTCGTTCCAGTTCATGCGCTTCGGCTACGGCTCGGCAGTGACGATCATCCTGTTCGTGATGCTGGTCTTCGTCGCCTTTTTCCAGATTCGTGCTTACCGACGCGGGCTGCAAGGAGTGGAATAGCGATGTCAAAATCTCTCGGACGCATTCTCTGGTATGCCGCGCTCGTCGTGATCGTGACTCTCGCCCTCGCGCCGATCGTCTGGATGATTTCGACCTCGCTCAAGCCTGATACGGAGATCATCTCAACCGGGGTTAACTGGATACCGCAGAATTTCACCCTCATCCATTTCCAGACGATCCTCGAAAAGTACCCGATCGCGCGCTGGCTGTTCAACAGCCTGCTTGTATCGACAGTCTCGACCCTGCTCGTATTGGTGCTCGACTCGCTGGCGGGATACGCCTTCGCCCGTATGGAGTTTCGCGGGCGCAACGTCATTTTCATGATCATCCTGTCGATGCTGTTCGTGCCCATCCAGATCACGGTCGTGCCGTTATTCATCTTGTTCTCGCGAATCGGGCTGACGGATACCTACTGGGCGCTAATCCTGCCGGTCGGCGCAAACGTGACCGGCGTGTTCCTGATGCGCCAGTTCTTCCTCAGCATCCCGTCGGAACTGGAGGACGCGGCGCGTGTCGACGGCGCGAGCGCCCTGCGCATCCTGTGGTCGGTGGTGCTGCCGCTGGCGCGTCCCGCCCTGACCGCCGTCGCTATCCTCACGTTCTTAACAACGTGGAACAGCTTCTTCTGGCCCCTGATCGCCACCCGCAGCGACGAGGTACGCACGCTGCCGGTCGGCATCGCGCAATTCTTGAGCCTGCGCGCCGGTATGGTGCAGGGTCAGCAGTCGATCGGTCAGTCGATGGCGGGCGCTGTCTTCGCCGCCCTGCCGCCGATCATCGTCTTCGTCATTTTGCAGCGTTACTTTATTGAAGGTATAGCGCGAACAGGTCTGAAAGGCTAATGTGCAACCTCATCGAGTCTCTAAGCGGCATTGTCACCGTCCTTAACACGCCGTTCTGCGAAGACGATCACGTCGACGCCGACGCTCTGGCACGCAACGTCGAATACGCGATTGAGTCGGGTGTCGCAGGTTTCCTCGTCCCGGCGCTGGCTAGCGAAGTCTACCGGCTGCGCCCGGCTGAACGCACGCTGCTCGTGCGCACGACGCTCGAAACGGCGCGCGGGCGCGTGCCGGTGATCGGCGGCGC
>JAEVZT010000074.1 GCA_023392115.1 Chloroflexota bacterium | reverse complement strand
CTCTCGCCCCGACAGGAAAGCTACCTGCGGCTTGACTTCCAGCAGGCAACGGTCGAAGTGAGCGCGCTCTACCGCTATGGCAACGAAAACTGGCGTTTCAGCCTGCCGCAGAACGCCACGAACCCGGCGGCGTTGGCAAGCTGGCAAGGACTGAACGACAATACGCCGAGCAGCCACGACGCGCAGTTGAACGATCTGCTCGACAGTATGGAGCGGAATGAGCGTCCGCTGGTCAGCGGCTTGGAAGCGCGGCGGATACTCGAGTTTATTTCCAGCCTGTATAAGTCGGCGGCTTCGGGTCAGCCGGTGATACGGGGCGACATTACACCGGATGATCCCTACTACTACGCGCTGAACGGTTCGCCGCAAACGCTGAGCCAGCCGTAAACATCTTTGGAGCAAATACGATGTCTATCCGCATCGCCGCCATCGGCTTCGACCACCCGCACATCTACAACCAAGTCAACGCCCTGATCGGCGCTGGCGCTGAACTCGTCTGGTATTTCGACGACGATCCGGCGCTCGCCGCTGCCTTCGGCGCGAAATACTCGCAGGCGAAGGGGGCGCGCAGCGTTGACGAAATCCTCGACGACCCAAGCATTCAGCTTGTCGCCAGCGCCGCCGTGCCGTCGGAACGCGCGCCGCTCGGCATCCGCGTCATGGAGAGCGGCAAAGATTACTCGTGCGCCAAACCGGGTTTTGTCACGCTCGATCAACTGGAAGCGGTACGGCGAGTGCAGGCGGCGACCGGGCGGATTTACGCCGTCCACTTCGGCGAGCGCTTCGATAACGCCGCGACCGTCAAGGCGGCGGAACTGGCGCGGTCGGGCGCAATTGGACAGGTCGTGCAGACAACCGGTTTTGGTCCGCACCGCTTCCTCGGACACGTGCCGCGCCCGGAGTGGTCATTCGACAGGCGCTATTTCGGCGGCATCATCAACGACCTCGCCTCGCACCAGATCGACCAGTTCCTGTACTTCACCGGCAGCACGTCTGCCGAGATCGTCCAGTCGCAGGTCGGCAATTTTCTTCACCGCCAGTTTCCCGAATTCGAGGACTTCGGCGACGTGACGCTGCGGAGCGACCACGCGACCGGATACATTCGCGTCGACTGGCTGACGCCGAGAGGTTTAGATACGTGGGGCGACGTGCGCCTGTTCGTCCTCGGCACCGCGGGGTATATTGAACTTCGCAAGACGATTGACATCGGCGGGCGCGCGGGGGCGAATCACCTGTTCATCGTCGATCAGCAGGCGACGCGCTACATCGACTGTTCGGATGTGCCGCTGCCGTACGGCGGGCAGCTGGTGTACGATGTGCTGAACCGCACCGAAACGGCGATGACTCAGGCGCACTGTTTCCTCGTGTCCGAGTTGAGCTTGCTGGCGCAGTGCCGCGCGACGCGCATAGGGGATTGAGGGGGATTGTTTTGACGATAGGCAATATCCAATTCTTTGACGCGCCGCTGCCGGGCATTGTCCCGTTCAACGAGATCGCTATTCACCTGAACCCTGCCGACGACGTGGCGATCGCCAAGCGCCCGATTTCGCCCGGCGTGATTCTGCTCCGCGACGGCGCTGAAGATATTCCGGTGAACCAGTTCATCCCGAGCGGGCACAAAATCGCGCTCAATCCGATTGGCGAGGGCGCGCCGGTGCGCCGCTACGGGCAGATCATCGGCTTTGCCACCCGACCGAACGCCACCGGCGATCACGTCCACACGCACAACCTCGCTGTTGGCGACTTTATCCGCGACTACGCCTTTTGCACCGAAGTCAAACCGGTCGAGTTCGTTCACGAACATCAGCGGCGGACGTTCTTGGGCTACAAACGTCCGGATGGTCGCGTGGGCACACGCAATTACATCGCCATTCTCGCCAGCGTCAACTGCTCGGCACACACGATTCAGGAGATCGCGCGTTACTTCACGACCAAGCGACTCGCGCCGTACCCGAACGTCGACGGCGTGATCGCGCTGACGCATACGTCGGGCTGCGGCGTCCGCGTCGGCGGTGCTGATTACACGATCTTGCAGCGAACGATCGCCGGCATGGCACGTCACGCCAACGTCGGTGGCTACCTGATGATCGGCTTGGGCTGTGAGACAAACCAGATTCAGGACATCGCCGACAACTACAACCTGCGGGCGGAAGATCAGCTTCCGGGCATGGCACTCAACCTGACGATTCAGGGACAGGGCGGCATCCGCAAGACGATCCAAGCAGGGATCGAGATGGTCGAACGGCTGCTGCCGGTTGTCAACGCGACGCCGCGCACGCCGCAGCCGCTGTCGGAACTGGTCGTCGCGCTCAAGTGCGGCGGCAGCGACAGCTGGTCGGGGGTGACGGCGAATCCGGTCGTCGGCTTGGTCGCCGACGCGATCGTCGCGCAGGGCGGGACGGCGGTGCTGGCGGAGACGCCGGAAATCTACGGTGCTGAACACCTGTTAACGCGCCGCGCCGTCAGCCGTGAGGTTGGAGAGAAGTTGGTCGACAAGGTGCGTTGGTGGGAAGTCCACGCGGCGATGCACAACGTCGAAATCGATAACAATCCGAGCGCGGGCAATAAGGTCGGCGGCTTGACGACGATCCTCGAAAAGTCGCTCGGCGCGGTCGCCAAGAGCGGATCGACGCCGCTGATGGGCGTCTACGATTACGCCGAGCCGATCGCCGAGCGCGGCTTCGTCTACGTCGATACGCCCGGCTACGATCCGGTGTGCGTCACCGGGCAGGTGGCGAGCGGCTGCACGCTGGTGCTGTTCACGACCGGACGCGGATCGGTTTTCGGCTACAAGCCCGCGCCGAGCATCAAGATCACCAGCAACACGGCGGTCTACGAGCACATGATTGACGACATGGATTTCAACGCGGGCAAGGTGCTCGAAGGCGGGGATTTGCAGGCAGCGGCGGACGAACTGCTCGACATGGTGATCGCCGTCGCGTCGGGTGAGCCGTCCAAGAGCGAGGCGCAGGGTGTCGGCGAAGCCGAGTTTGTGCCGTGGAATCTGGGCAGCGTGTTGTAAGAACGACGTGGCGTCGAAAACCGAATACGGTTTGGTCTGTTGGACGCGGCATGCCGCGTCGTCTTGTTAAGTGTGCGGCGTTCGCGTTCCGTTCGTCCGGTGTAATTGTGACGACTGTCACAAAGCCAAACGGGCGCTAATGCGGCATACTTAAACCGACGTATTGGACACATTCCAGAGAATGCCCATATGACACCAGAACTGTGGATTACCCTCGGCATCCTCGTCGCTGCCCTTATCCTATTCATCACTGAGATCGTGCGCTTTGATATCGTCGCGCTCGGCGTGATGGTGGCGCTCATGCTGACCGGCGTCCTGACGATACAAGAAGGGCTGGCGGGGTTTTCGAACACTGTTGTCCTCAGCTTCGCCGCGCTGTTCATCGTCGGAGGCGCTGTCTTTCAGACTGGCTTGGCGGGTAACATCGCTGACCGGATTCTAAAGGTCGCCGGAGGGAACGAAACGCGCCTGCTCGTCATTCTGATGTCGGCGATCACGGTCATGTCTGCCTTCATCAGCTCGACCGGCGTCGTCGCGCTGATGCTGCCGGCGGTGATCAATCTGGCGCGCAGCTCGCGCATCAGCCCGTCGAAGTTGATGATCCCGATGGCGTACGCCGCGCTGTTCGGCGGCACGCTGACGCTCATCGCCACGCCGCCGAACCTGATTGCGTCGGACGCACTGCGGCAGGCGGGGTTTGAGCCGTTCGACTTCTTCACCCTCACGCCGATAGGGTTGCTGCTCTCGGTCGTCGGGATCGTCTATATGCTGCTGGTGGGTAGACGCCTGCTGCGCGATCGCAGATCGCCGTCGCAGGTGCAGTCGGTCATCACCCCGGGGGAGCTGTTCGCTCTGTATGAACTTCCCGGCAACCTGTTCCGCCTGCGCGTGCAGGATGAGTCGCCGCTGGTCGGGCAGACGATCGGCGAGAGCAGCCTGCGAAGTGACTTCGGGCTAAACGTTATCACGATCGCCCATGTGTCCGAGACCATTCGCCTGCCGCTGCCGATGCGGCTCAAACCTGACAATGGTGAAACGGAACACGTACCGTCGCCGGATACGCGCATCTATGCCAATGATGTCCTGCTGGTGCAGGGGACGGCGGATGATGTGGGTCGCGCGACCGGCGCCCTGATGCTGGCAGTTCTCGCCGCGCAGCCGGTCGTCGAGGGCGATGTGATCACCAACGAAGTAGGCATCGCCGAGGTGCTGGTGCGCCCGCGCTCGTCGCTGATCGGCAGGACGATTGCCGAGCTGCGCTTTGGCAGCACGTATCACCTGACCGTGCTTGACCTGAGGCGTCCCGGCGAGCCGAACTTGAGCGTCAAAGATACGCCGCTGAAATTTGGCGATACGCTTCTGGTGCAGGGCGAGTGGAAAGACATCTTCGCCCTCAAGCGGCAGCGACGCGACTTCATCGTCATGGGCGAGCGCGAAGCGCTGCAGTTAGGCGCGTTCACCCGACCGGGCAAAGCGCCGATTACGTTGATCGTAATGATCCTGATGATCGGACTCGTCGCCTTCAACGTGCTCGAACTGGTGGTTGCCAGCTTGATCGCCGCGCTCGTCTTGATCCTGACCGGCTGTGTGACCGTCGACGAGGCGTATGAGGCGATCGACCTGAAAACGCTGGTGCTGATGGCGGGCATGCTGCCAATGAGCACGGCGCTGGAAAAGGTCGGCGTGATCGAACTCGCCGCCGGCGGCTTGATCGACGTGCTCGGGCAGGGCGGTCCCGTGCTGGTGCTGGCGGGCATCTTCGCGCTGACGATGCTCCTGTCGCAGCTCCTGTCAAACACGGCGACGGCGGTGCTGCTCGCGCCGCTGGCGCTGGCGACCGCGCAGGGACTAGGCGTGCAGCCACAAGCATTCCTCGTCGCGGTGGCGCTTTCCGCGTCAATGGCGTTCGGGACGCCGCTGGCGTCGCCGGTCAATACCCTCGTCATGAGCGCCGGCAACTACAAGTTCATGGATTACGTTCGCGTTGGCTTCCCGCTGCTCCTGTTGACGCTGCTCGTCTCGGTCATCCTGCTGCCGATCCTGTATCCAATGTGATTCCAATGCGGGTTTGAGGCGGCGCATGGACTGCGCGTGGTAATACGGCTTTAGTGTAGAATTGAAGGTAAACACATCATTTATCCTTCATAACACTTAGGACGTTTTGCCATGCCAGAAGAAATCAACACTCGACGATTACGGTTCTTGCTCGCACTGGCTGTGCTGCTGGTGCTGATCGGTGGGCTGATCGCGTCGGCAACTCAGACGGCGGGCGGCACGGTTGAAATCAAGGATGTGCGCTTCATCGGCACGAACGGTACGGAGATGAGCGCGCTGCTGTACATTCCGCAGGGCGTGACGGCGGAAACCCCCGCGCCGGGCATCCTCGCCATTCACGGTTACATCAACTCGCGCGAGACGCAGGACGGTTTTGCCATCGAGTTCGCGCGGCGCGGCTACGTCGTGCTGGCGCTCGACCAGACCGGACACGGCTATTCCGACCCGCCCGCGTTCGGCAACGGCTTCGGCGGTCCCGACGGGCTGCGCTATCTGCGCTCGCTCGACATCGTTGACCCCGACAATATCGGACTCGAAGGTCACTCGATGGGCGGCTGGGCGTCGCTTGCGGCGGCTATCACGTATCCGGATGATTACAAAGCGGTCGCCCTCGTCGGTTCTTCGACCGGCGCGCCGTTCGCCGCCGAAGGCACGACCGAATGGCCGCGCAATCTGGCGGTCATTTTCAGCGAGTGGGATGAATTCTCCGGGTTGATGTGGGCTGTGCCGGTCGGCTACGAAGCGCCCAACAGCGAGAAGCTGCAAGCAGTCTTCGGCGTCAGCGAACCGGTCGAAGTCGGCACCCTTTACGGCTCGATCGAGGACGGCACGGCGCGCCAGCTCTATCTGCCCGCCGGCACGCACCCGAATGATCACATCTCGACCGAGGCGATCGGCTACGCGATCGAGTGGATGCAGCTGAACCTCGAAGGGGGTAACGGTTTGCCGCCTTCCGACCAAATCTGGTACTGGAAGGAGATTGGCACGTTTATCGCCCTCGTCGGCTTCGTCCTCGCCCTGATCCCGATCGGCGGGCTGCTGCTGACAACGGGCTACTTCAGCGAACTGCGCGATCCGCTGCCGCCGTTCCGCGGCGCAACCGGCATCGGTTGGTGGCTCGGCGCGGCGCTCACGGTGGCGATTCCGGCAATCACATTCTACTTCTTGCAGCTCAATGGACCGGAATGGTTCCCGGCGAGCGCCTTCTGGCCGCAGACGATCACCACAGGCATCATGGTCTGGGCGGTCGGCAACGGCTTGATCGCGCTGGTGCTGTTCCTGATCTGGCATTTCCAGTCGAACCGTAAGTCCGGCGCGACGGCTGAAAACTACGGCGCCTCGTGGCACGAAGGAATCAACTGGCGCAAGATCGGCAAGTCGCTGCTGCTGGCGGTGTGTGTGATCTTTGCCGGTTATCTGCTGCTTGCCGTGTCCGATTGGCTCTTCGAGATCGACTTCCGCCTGTGGGTGGTGGCGCTCAAGCCGATGAGCCGCTTGCAGTTCCAGATCTTCCTCGCCTACCTGATCCCGTTCACGTTCTTCTTCCTCGTGTCGAGCATGGTGATCAACGGACAGTTGGGGCGGCGCAGCCCGGATGGGGAGCCGATCGGCTTGGGGCGGGCGATGCTGCTGAACGCGATCCTGCTGGCGTTGGGGATCGTCATCCTGCTGCTGATCCAGTACATCCCACTGTTCAGCGGCAGTCCGCTGCCGTCCGGCGAACCGCTGCTGACGGTCGTCGGCATCCAGTTCGTGCCGCTGCTGGCGGTCGTCGGCTTGATTTCGACCTACTTCTACCGCAAGACGGGACACATTTACGTCGGCGCGTTCCTCAACGCGCTGCTGGTGACGTGGTACATCGTCGCCGGTCAAGCGATTCAGTTTCCGCTGTAACTGCCACCCCTCAACCCCCGACCCCTTCTCCCACACGAGTGAGGAGAAGGGAAGAAAACCCTTGTTTTGTCCCTCTCCCCGCCTGCGTGGGAGAGGGACGGCTTGCAAAGCAAGCAGGGTGAGGGGCTATCCATGAGTATTCGTTTAGAAGCATTTTTATAACATACGCAATAAAGGCGACTGCGCATATAGTAGATTCCGTAGTTCATCGATCAGATGAACCCGACGAGAATGAGGAGAACTCCATATGCGTAAGTCCTTGTTTGTCGTCGCTGCAGCGCTGCTCTGTCTGGCGCTGATCGTCCCGGTCTGGGCGCAGGATGCGACGCCGGAAGTCACGCCCGAAGGCGAGATGACCGATTTGGCGGGCGCGCAGCCGGGGGATCCCGGCATCGTTGTCGAGGATCAGGTTTCGTTGAACGGCATGGTGACAATTGCCAGCGTGACAGCAGACAGCGCGGGCTTCATCGTGATCCATGCTGACGAAAACGGTCAGCCGGGGCACGTCGTCGGCGTATCACCTGTTGCCGCAGGGGCGACAGAAAACCTGTCGATCATGATTGACGGCGCCATGGCGACGCCTGTCCTGCACGCTATGTTCCATATTGACGACGGGCAGCCGGGCGTGTTCGAGTGGAAGGCTGATCCTAGCCTCGACGCGCCGCTGTCGGGCAACGTGAGCACGTTCACTATCGCCGCGATCGTCGCGTTTGACCAACAGCCGATTGAGAATACGGTGATCATTGCCTCGGTCATCTCACCTGATGGCGGTTGGCTGGTGATCAGCGCCGACGACAACGGACAGCCGGGTCAGGCGCTCGGTCAGGCGCTCGTCAACCCGGGAACGAATCCGTCGGTGATCGTGCCGCTCGCAGCAGATGGACAGACGCCTGTGCTGTGGGCGTCGCTGGCGGTTGACGACGGCGAGATTGGCACGTTTGAAGCCGGGCAGGTGGAAGGCGCGGACGCTCCCTTCAGCCTGAACGGGCAGAGCGCGATGCACCCGATCAATGTCGCCGAAGCGCCGACGCTGCTGTTGACGGATGGCACGCCGCTTGAAATTGCTCAAGTGCCGTATATTATCCCGGCGGCGAATCAGGTACTTGACACGTCAGCCCCCGGCGCGTCCGGCGAAATCCTGATCGAGAGCGCGTTCTCGGTCGGTCAAGGGTTCATCGACGTTCACGCCGATGATGGCGGGCATCCGGGCGTTTCAATCGGCGTTGCTCCGCTGGCGGACGGCGAGCAGATGGGCGTGATCGTGCCTGTCGGTCCGCCGCCAACCATGCCCGACATGGTCATCCCGCCAATGGTTTGGCCGATGCTCCACAGCGATACGAACGCCAACGGCGTTTACGAGTACCTGATGATCGTCGGCGCTGACCTGCCGGTCGTGTATAACGGCGCTGTTGTCACCGTGCCGTTGATCGTTGGCCCGACCGATCCGGGTGCCGGCGGTGGCATGGCGACCGACGAGGCGGGTATGGCGACAGATGAAGCCGGGATGCCGACCGACGAAGCTGGGATGGCAACGGATGAAGCCGGCATGGCGACCGATGAAGCCGTCGACGGTGGTGATGTCACTTCCGAGGCGGGCATTGGCGGCGAAGGCGAGGCGACTGCCGAAGCAGCCGAAGGGTCGTAAGGCGAACATGTTCAGGGCGACCCACCGGGTCGCCCTTTTTATTCCTGCGGGCGCACGCTGAGGTCGAACACCGCCGAACGCAAACCCTGATTCTGGATGACGAAGCTGTACGACGACTGTGACGTGATCACGCCGAGGTCATACAGCGCCGACACCGTGTCGCGCACCGTCGTCCCTTGGACGGCTTCCTGCTCGCGTACCAGCAGCAGGGCGCGATCCATGGCGAAATGCAGGTCGAAGGCGGCGTTTGTTCGTCCGGTCGCCGTGTAGTAATTTGATAAGTTCACCGTCACGGTGATCGATCCGTTGGTCGGGATGACGATCGTTTCCGTCAGGGCGGGGCGGCAGCGCAGATCGAACAGGTATTGTCCGGGGTTGATTTCCGCGCCATAACCGCTGCTCGTTCCGCAGACGAACTGCGGCGTCGCCTGAAGCGCGAGGAGCGCGGCGGGGAGCGCCAGCGAGAGGATCAATAGGAAAACGATCGGGTACTTTTTCATGGCGCCTCTACTTTGTCACCGTGCATAGACCATAGCGCAAAGGCACGGCTGCGCAAAACTTGAGCCATGAAGCGCGGCGCAGACCGCGTCATGCAGGCATTTCTTCCGTCCGGCGGCTGTCCGAGTCTCAGTTTGATACACAAACCGAAATTTCTCCCAACTTCCCGTTGACAAGCACGGCGGAACAACCTATAATCTCATCCGATTTTAAGGAAAGGGGACGCGGACTGGCTGTGAGGTCAGCCGCACGACATTTTTGTACGTGCTTATTCAGGAAACTATCCGCACACGAACTCGGTAACTCAACCAGCAGGTTAGAGTGAGCCGAGTTTTATTTTGCCCGTTTCCGACCGTCCAAATCATATCGCCCGCAGGGGGAACACATGGAGACGTTGCTGAAAGAAAACAACGAACTGGATTTTGCCGCGCTGCTCGAAGCTTCATTTTCGGATGAGGAATTTGAGCGCGGCGACCTCGTGAGCGGCGTCATCGTCGCTATCGATGAGCAGGGGTTGATTGTCGGCATTGATGGCATGAAGCGCGACGGTATCGTCCAGCGCAAAGACCTCGAACGCATGAACGTCGACGTGTCCGACTTTCAAGTCGGCAGCGACATCGAGGTGATGATCCTGCGCGTGGAAGATGAAGACGGCAACCTGATTCTATCGGCGTCGCAGGCGCAGCAGACTGAAGACTGGAAGCGTGCCGAAGAACTGCTGGAAACCGAAGGGGTCTGGGAAGGGACAGTCGCCGAAGCCAATCGCGGTGGTCTGATCGTGCCGTTCGGCAATCTGCGCGGGTTTGTGCCTGCCAGCCATGTACTCGACCTTCCGCGCGGCTTGAGCGAGGATGATCGCAAACTGCGGATGATGCGGCTTGTCGGCACGGCAATCACGCTCAAGGTGATCGAAGTCAACCGCAAGCGCCGCCGTCTCGTCTTCAGCCAGCGCGACGCCAACCGCGGCAACCGCGAAGCGCGCAAAGAAGTGTTGCTCGACCAGCTCCGTGAAGGCGAAACGCGGAAGGGTGTCGTCAGCGGGCTGCGTGACTTCGGCGCGTTCGTCGACCTCGGCGGGGCTGACGGTCTGATCCACATTTCTGAGCTGGCGTGGCACCGCGTCAACCACCCGCGCGAAGTCTTGAAGGTGGGCGACGAGGTCGAGGTCTATATCCTGCGTCTAGATGCCGAGGGCAAGCGCATTGGCTTGAGCCTCAAGCGCCTGCAGGAAAACCCGTGGTCGGCAGTCGATGAACTGTACCACGTCGGGCAGTTGGTCGAAGGCATTGTTTCGCGTGTGACGCAGTTTGGCGCATTCGTCAGCCTCGACCCGGGTATTGAAGCCCTGCTCCACACCAGCCAGATCGCCGATCCGACGCCTGAGGACCCGTCACTGGTCGTCCACGAAGGTCAGCGCCTGCTGATGCGCGTCATCAGCGTCGAAGCGGACAAGCAGCGTCTCGGCTTGAGCCTGAAGGAAGTCAGCGCCGAAGAGAAAGAACGCTGGCAGAAGGCGAAAGCCGAAGCACAAGCCGAAGCAGAAGCTCAGGTGGAAGCTGAAGCTGAGGAAGCTGAAACCGAAGCTGAAGCCGAGGTTGAGGCGTAAGCAAGGTACACAATAGCGCAGAGCGGACTTATCAGGTACAATGAACGAGTCCGCTCTGTTGATATTGTTGAACCGGATAAGACAATTGAAATCTTCCCCGGAAAGGAGGTGAAGGGCGAAGTATGGCGCATGTGACTCTTAAGCCAAACGAAACTCAGGAATCGCTCCTGCGGCGCTTCCGCAAACGCGTGACCAATAGCGGCATTCTCAGCACCGTCCGCCGTAAGCGTTGGCACATTTCGAAAAGCGAGCTGCGTCGGATTGAGAAAAAGAAAGCGATCCGTCGTTCTCGTCGTCGTCAACGTAAGGCGATGACCCGGTGATTCAATCGTTGCTTCATGTCGGTGCTTCAGATTGAGCGCATTTGAAAACCGCTGCCCGTAAATTCTCAGGCAGCGGAATTGCCCTATTAACCGATTGTCAGCGATATCAGGAAAGTGTATGGCAAAAAAAGACGATAAGATCGAAGTTGAAGGCACGGTGGTCGAAGCCCTGCCGAATACCCAGTTCCTCGTGGAGTTGGAAAACGGACACCGCATTCTGGCATACCTGTCCGGCAAGATGCGCAAGTACTACATCCGCATTCTGCTCGGCGACCGCGTCCGCGTTGAGATGAGCGTCTACGACCCGGCGCGCGGGCGTATCACCTATCGTTACCGCGAGGGTCAGCGCCACGAAGAGAGTTCCAGCACAGACGAATAACCTGTCCCGACGTAAGCCGGCGGACAGGTGCGGGCTTTATTCATCTATGTTTGGAGACGCGCGTTGCGGTACTGGCTGCCGACTCTGCTCCTGCTGGCGTTCTGGCTTGCGCGTATCACCGGGCTAGAGGCGCTTCCGCTGCACAACGACGAAGGGCTGCATCTTTTCCGCGCCGTCGAGGTGTGGAATCTCCATCCCTTCTGGGAAATCAGAGACGGAAAAATCATCAATCACTGGGCGATCGCGGTCTTGTATCCGCAGAACGCGCCGGTGTTCACTGGTCGACTCCCCACTGTCTTCATCTCTATGATCGGGCTGGCGGCAGGTTACGCGCTGCTGCGCCGCGAATTCGGCATGACTGCCGCTTTCCTCGGCTGTGCGCTCTGGATCGGATCGCCGTACCTGTTCTTCTACGAGCGGATGGCGTTCAGCGACGCGCAGGCGGGCGCGCTGGCAGTCGCGGCGCTCTGGTTGAGCTTTCGCCTTGCCCGCAGCGGCGCGCGCCGCGATGCCGTCCTGACAGGCTTGGCGCTCGCATTGGCGGCGCTGTTCAAGTTCACGGCGATCCCGTTCGCCCTCTCGATCGCCTTCGTCGTCATGGCGTTCGGGCGTTCCCCGCTGCGGCAGCGGCTCGTCAACCTCATCATTGTGGGAATTGTAGTAGCCGCGTGTTTTGCCGTGCCGGTTGCCTACCTGATGCTGCGCGGCGATGATTTATTCTCGATCGCGCTCGGCTGGATCGGCAGCGGGTCGGAAGGCGCGAGTGTTAGCATTGGCTCGAATCTTGAACGATTGTGGGGGCAGTTGACGGGCTTCGGCACCGTGATCTGGTCACTCGCGCTGATCGTTGGGCTGGCGCTGCTGCCGCTCGCGCGCCCGCGCCGCGGAAGCCTGTTCCTGATCACCGCCGCGCTGCCGCTGGTGAGCATGATTGTTCTGGCGCGCGAGATCCAGTCGCGGCACTTCGTCGCCGCGCTGCCCGCGCTCCTGATCGCCGGCGGGGCTGGGCTGGGCGTCGCGCTTGACGCGCTGGTCAAGAACCGCCGCGTCATTCAGCTTGCGAGCGTGGGAACTGCCGCGCTGCTTGCCGCCGGACTGATCCCGTTTGCGTTTACGGCATACAGCGCCCCGGCTGATCTCCCTCTGCCGCCGCTGATGCGCAATCAATACATCAGCCAGCATCCGGCAGGCTATGGCTTGCGCGAAGCTGTCCTCGATTTCCCCGAAACCATCGACCATCCCGAACTGCCGATCATCGGCAGTATGTTCCCCGACAGCTGCCGCCGTGCCAACTACTACGCGATCGACGGTTTCAACATGGCATGCACCGACGCGCCCGGTCTGCCGCTGATCGAGTCGGCGCTGCGCGAGTCGGGCGGCGCATACGTGCTCGTCGAAAGCGCCCCGCTGATCGGCGCTGACATCCCGGCGTTCGCCGCCGACATTAACGCGAGCGCAACCCGGATCGCCGCCTATCCCCGCCCCGGCGAAACTGCGGAAACGGCGTCGGTTATCCTCTGGCGGCTCGACAGCGCCCATCCGTAGGCAATCAGCCGCCTTTCTCGCCCCAGTGAACCGCCATCGTCCCGAACATGAATGTCTTGTACTGCACGTTGATGAACCCTGCCTGACGCATCAACCCCGCAAGTTCGTCCGGCGTCTTGAACTTCTGCGTCGATTCGGGCAGATACTGGTAGGCGTCCGGGTTGCCGCTAATCAACCGCCCGAGCGTTGGAATCACGTAGCGTAGGTGGATTTCGATGAAGGGTCGCAAGAGATTGCGCGGCGGCGGCGCGGTATCCAGCACGACGATCCGCCCGCCCGCCTTGAGGACGCGCTTCTGCTCCTCGAGCGCGCGCGGGATGTCGATCACGTTGCGCATCAAGTAGCCTGACGTCACCGCGTCGAAGTCGTCATCCTCAAACGGCAGGTTGAGCGCGTCAGCGCCGACCCACTTGACGCGGTCGCCGAGCGTCAGCCGCTGCCCAACGAGCATCATGCCGATCGAGAAGTCGCCGCCGACCGCCGTCAGCGTCGGATCGGCGCGCAGCCCCTCGAAGGCGATGTCGCCCGTTCCCGTCGCCAGAT
>JAEVZT010000062.1 GCA_023392115.1 Chloroflexota bacterium | reverse complement strand
CTGATGCGCGAGGTCGGGCTGCAAGCCTACCGTCTATCGCTGTCGTGGTCGCGCATCCTGCCCGAAGGCGTCGGCGCCGTCAACCATGCCGGGCTTGACTTCTACGACCGCCTGATTGACGAACTGCTTAAGAACAACATCCAGCCATGGGTGACGCTCTTTCACTGGGATTTGCCGCTCGCGCTGTACCGGCGCGGAAGTTGGTTGAATCGTGAGAGCGCCGACTGGTTCGCCGAATACGCCGAGGTCGTCGTGCGCAAGCTCGGCGACCGCGTCAGCAATTGGATGACGCTCAACGAGCCGGCCGTGTTCACGGTTCTCGGCGATCTCCAAGGCATTCACGCGCCCGGCGCCATCCTCGCGCGCGCCGCCGGCTTCCGTATCGCCCATCACGTCCTGATGGCGCACGGTCGCGCCGCGCAGGTCATTCGGGCGCACGGGGCGGAGAAGACACGCGTCGGCATCGCCAGCAACGGGCGCGTCGGCATCCCGCGCACGAACAGCGCCGCCGACATCGAAGCGGCGCGCAAGTTCATGTTCGACATGTCGAACGGATTCGACCTCTGGTATCAGAACTGGTGGTGTGACCCGATCATGTTCGGCGCTTATCCCGCCGACGGGCTGGCAGCCGTCGCCCCGCTGATGCCTGCCGGGTTCGAGAAGGACTTGGCGGTCATCAACCAGCCGTTCGACTTCTACGGCTTGAACATCTATCACGGCACGTATGTCAGCGCCGGCGAGGATGGCAATCCGGTCGCCGAACCGTGGTATGTCGGCTACCCGCTGACCGCGTTCTACTGGCAGATCACGCCGGAATGCCTGTACTGGGGTCCGCGCCTGCTGCACGAACGCTACAACCTGCCGGTCGTCATCACCGAGAACGGGCTGGCGAACACCGACTGGGTGCACGTCGACGGCAAGGTACACGACCCGCAGCGCGTCGACTACACCAAGCGCCACCTGCTCGAATTCAGCCGCGCCTATCAGGACGGCACGCCGATCGGCGGCTATTTCCACTGGTCGATTTTGGATAACTTCGAGTGGGCGGAAGGCATGAAGCAGCGCTTCGGCTTAATCCACGTCGACTACCGGACGCAGGAGCGGATTTTGAAGGACTCGGCGTACTGGTACCGCGACGTGATCCAGAGTAACGGCGAGTCGCTGTACGAGGGGTAAAGCCCACGCTCAGCCCCTTCTCTGTAAGCGCAGCGGCGCGGTCGGGGAGAAGGGGATGATCCTTCGTCGCCGCCGGACGCTCAAAGCGTCCGGCTAAAAGAAAAAAAGCCTCGTGAACGAGGCTGAGTAGCCCGCTTGAGCGGGCTTGTTGTCTTTGGCAGCCGTAGGCTTCTAGCCTACGGCGGAGCGAACGCGCCCCTACGAGTCCCTGTCAAACCCTAACGACCACAGGTAATCGACGAGCGCCCACGTCTCGTCGGGCGTGATCAGCGTGCCGAAATTCGGCATATCCGTCCCCATGCCGCCGCGCCGGATCTTGGCGTAAAGCACATCAGCGCGGACGCCGAACAGGTACGCCGGATCGGTGAAATCGATCGGTGCTTCGGCGGTCAGCGGCGCGGCGAAGCCATCCCCGCCGCCCGTTTCGCCGTGACAGGCGGCGCAGTTCTGCGCGTAGTACGGGGCGGTTTCCGCGCGCTGTTCGGCGGAAATCTGCGCTGTCCACAAGTAGGCGACAGCGTCGGCGAGGTCGGCTGTTGGCACGGAAGAGTTGTCTGCCCGTAAAAGGGTGAAGGCTTCCTGGGGCGTATTCGAGCGCCGCCACGCCAGATCGTTCAATTCCGGCGGGACGGTCAGCGTTTCAGCGATGCTGCTGCCGCGCGTGCTCGATGGGCGGCGGGTGAAGTGGATCGCGTTTGCTCCGTGTCCCGCCATCTCGCCCGTATGCGCGGCGTCGAGGTTGACGCCCTCGGCTGCCAGCGCCGCGATCACTGGATCGACCTGCGCTGTCGGGATTGCGTCGGGCTGCGACGGGTTACGCACATCGACGATGCCGCGCATGCGCCAGTGATTCGGGCTGCACCACGTATTGCAGTAGAAGGTGTACGTGCCAGCATGGTCGAAGGTCAGCGTGACTTCCTTGACCTGCCCCGGATCGACATGTCCCAGATCAACATCCAAGCCGGGTCCAATGGCGATGCCATGGGTCACGTCGGGCGAGGTGAAGCGGAGCGTGATCGTCTCGCCGGCGGACGCCTGAATGCTGTTGGGCTGGAAGCCGCCCGCTTCCGGTATGGCGGCGACGATATCGATCACGCGCGTACCGCTCATGTTCGAGCGCACAAGGTATTGGTAGCCGAGGAGCATCAGCGGCAGCCCGACGACGATCGCCAGCAGCGCGATCCGCGCCGCGAGTTCGCGTTTAACCATCGTCATGCTCATCCCAAGTAAAGCCAGAAGAATGTTAGCGTGAGGGCTGTCAACGCGCCCGTGATCGGCAGCATCGCCGCGAACGCCTGCCTGTGCGTTTGTAAGAACTGGCGCGCGATATGGTAGGCGGCGTTGACGGCGAACAGCAGCCCGCCCAAGAGCACGCCGACTTGTAAGAAGCCGACGAGGTTTGACGCGAACGGCGTCCACGCGGCGTCAGCCGTGCCGAACAGATTCCAGCCCCAGCCGAACGGGTCGGAGATCACCGAGACGGCGTAACTGCCGTTGACGAAGACAAAGCCGAGGCTGAAGGCGATCCACGCAGCCAAGCCGAGCGGCACGAGCGTGTAGGCGAAGGCGACGAACAGATCGCGCTGGGCGACAGTTCTGTGGGACAGGCGGCGCGCGGCGGCGGTCGCCAGCCAGAACAGCCCCGGCAGCAGGACAAGCGTGAACATCCACAAGCCGGCGGCGTACATCAGCCAGCCCGGGATCGTCTCCATGTTCGCCCAGTCCTTGATCCAGCCCCAGCGACCGAGCAGCACCGCCGAATAGAGCAGCGCGCAGCCGAGCATGATGAAGGCTTTGTAGGCTTCGTCGAGGCGGCGTTCCTTGGCGGCGAACAGGTCTTGACCGGCGGGGCGCGTCCGAAGCGCGATGTTGTCCTTCGGGCAGGTCTTGATGCACTCGAAGCACAAGCCGCAGTAGGTGTTGCGCGTTAAATTGCCGGGGTAGACCATCCACGGGCAGCCGTAGCCGTTGGCGTTGCCGACGACACAGTCTTTCGCCGTGTGTTCGCGGCACGTCTTGCAGTCGCGGACGCGCAGCTCGAACGGCGACATCATGGCGTACAAGCCGATGAACCCGCCGACCGGGCAGACGTAGCGGCAGAAGACGCGGTTATCGTAGAGCAGGCTCAACGCGATCGCCGCGACGACGAAGGCGAGCAGCACCGCCGCGCTCACCTGCGGGCGCGTCAGGATGATGGCGCTGAAGGTGGCGACGGTCAGGAAGCCGAAGTTTTGCAGCCACATATTCTTCAAACGGCGCGGGAAGCGTCGATGCAAACTAAACAAGCCGCCCGACGTCCGCCGGACAATGCCGCGCCGCTGAAGCCATTCCCCCGGCGCGGGGATCGGGCAGATGGTACACCACAGCCGACCGGTGACCGGGACGAGGACGATGATCAACAGCGCCCACCAGACGATCCAGACGAAGACGATCCCGAAGTTGCGGCTTCCGGCGGGCGTCCCGAAGAATCCGGTCAGAATCGCCAGCGTGAAGCCGAACAGGGTGATCAACTGCATTACCGGCTGAAACAGGCGTGACTTGACGACTGTTTTCAGCGCCGGGACGCGCGTCAGCAGATCGGGGCGGGACAGTGTCGTCATCGATCACGGCACCCAGTTCGACAGGACGACGACTTCCTGTTCGGGCGTGGCAGGATCGTTCGTCCGCAGGTGGACGCGGAAATCGTGGGCACCGTCCATGCCTTCGTGCATCGAGAAGCTGAAGCTGACAGTCGCCACTTCACCGGGCGCGAGCCGCTGCGAGCTGATGCGGGCGCGCGGCGGGCAGCAGCCTTCGACGACCTCGATGTGCGGCTCGCCGAAGATCAGCAGCGTCTGGTCGCCGACGTTTCGCACCTGAAAGCTGGTATGCACCGGCGTGTTATTCTTCACATCGCCGTAGTCGAAGCGTTCCTGACTGACCTGCACGGCGGGCGCGCCGGTGACTTCGGGCACGAACGGCGCGCGCTGGTTGATCTGCGTCAGCAGGAAGATGGCGGCGATCACGACGACCGCAGCCCCGGCGATCACGACCGGCAGTACGATCGATGGCGTTTTCGGCTGTGGAGTTGGCTGCTTTACAATACGTTTTCTTGACGAACTCATGAGTCTTGTGCTCCAGAAAGCCAGAGATAGGTGAGACTTCCGATCAAACCGATGGCGAGCAGGGCGACCGCGCGCCAGAGCGGG
>JAEVZT010000058.1 GCA_023392115.1 Chloroflexota bacterium | reverse complement strand
GTCAAGATCGGCATGGGGCTTCAAATCGATCTCGAACCGCCGTTTGCCACGCGCGGGCTTGACCGGCTGCTGGTCTTGGGCTTGCGCCTCTCGGTGGACAGGAGCCAGAGTCAGGCGCTGGTCGAGGAGTTGTTTGAGAATCACAGCTATTCGCCGGATGGCTTGAGCCTGATTCCACAGGGCACGCCGACCAACAACACCGATCGCGGCGGATCGGGTTTTTCGAGCGACGATCCCGGCGCTGAAACCAGTTTCGCGCTCGAAACCGGCGATCCGCTGTTTGAGCCTGTCGATGACCCGCTTGAAAAGCGCGACGGGCAGCGCCTTGTCGAAGCGCTGGGCATACGCCACGACTTATTTCAGCATATCCAGCACGCGGGCGGCGGCGATGCGCGCGAGGCGCTGCTGATGAACCGCGCCCTGTGGAACGCCACGCTCGGCTACTACCTCGAAGAAATGCTCGGGCAGTCACCGGCGCGCGCCGACGCATTCCGCGCCTTCTTCATCGACCATGTCACCGGGCGTGGGCAGCAACCGGCGATTCGTGTCGGGGCGCAGCCCTACGGCGTCTTGCAGACGAGCGATTTTTCGCGCTGGCAGTGGTCAGAAAACGTCGACGGGGCGGACTTGAGCACGCTGCAAGAACTGCTGAACGTCATGCGCGCGCTCGATCGAATCTGGCGCGGTCTGCTGCCCGGCGCGGCACGCATCGGCGCGACTGATGATCCATCGCAGGATTTCCTCAACACGCTCGGGCTGCATCCGGCGTCGGTCGAGTTCTACCGCCGCCATGCCGTCGGCAGGGAATACGTCTGGAACTACGAGGCGTTCAGCCCGGGCACGTTCCGCGGGCAGCAGGTTCTCGACCTGTTGAACAGGCGCGCCCGCACCATCGCCAACCAGATCATCATCGGCGACAACGTCGAGCTGCCGCCACTGTTCGACCTGTCGTTTTTTGACCGCCAAGATTTGATTTCCGATCCGTTGGTCGACGACATTCCGGCTGACGAAACCGAGAAGCTGTCAGAGTCGCGGCGGCTGCGATCCGCTTATCAAGCGCCTGACCCGAACACACCTGACGCGAGTATCGAAACGAATTATCTCGGCTGGCTGGCGTCGAGCAGCTATGCGACGCTTAGAGCGCAGCAGTTCCTGAACGCGGCGGGCGAGTCGCTGCCCGTCCCGCGCGCGCTGCTGTACCGCCTGCTGCGCGGGTCGCTGCTCGAAGCGCTGTACGACGCGTCGATCAAGGTCTATTCGCGGCTGCGCGTCGTCCCGCCCGAGGTGCGCCGCGAAGTCGAGCTGATCAATATCCAAGTCAAGCGCACCGTCACCCGCTGGGAATTCATGGATGTGAACGTCAGTCAGGTGCTGCCGTTCACCACCCAGACCAACCAGAGCGTCGGCGAGTTCTTGCTCACCGGTGTTGGCGCGAATTTGAGCGACGCGCAGATCTTGCAGGAAACCGTCGCCGCCATTCGCGCGCTGGTCGACCTGCCAACCGCGCGGCTCGAACGGGCGTTTGTCGAACACATCGACCTATGCACGTACCGCCTCGACGCGTGGCAGGCGGGATGCTTCAACCGCCGCTTGCAGCAGTTGCGCTACCCGCCGCAAAGCGAGGGCGCGTTCGACAAGCGCGTGCAAGGTATCTATCTCGGCGCGTTCGGCTGGGTAGAGAATTTGCGTCCGGGCGCGCCGCTGACGCCCGCCGATCTGGCGACCGTTCCGGCGGCGCTGCACGACCCCGAACGCGACGGGACGCTGTTCACGGATGCGGATAACGCCGGCTACATCCACGCGCCGTCCCTGATTCACGCGACGACGGCGGCGGTGCTGCGCAGCGCCTATTTGACCCACTTTGACTCGGCGCATCCCGAACGGATGGCGGTCGATCTGTCGTCGGAGCGCGTGCGCACGGCGCTTGCCTTCCTTGAAGGCGTGCGCAACGGGCAGTCGCTCGGCGCGCTGCTCGGCTACCAGTTTGAGCGCGGCTTGCATGACCGCTACGGCGATCCATCGCTCAACCAGTACATTCCGCTGTTCCGCGAGGCGTATCCGCTGGTCGCCGACAAGATCACGCAGGACGGGAGCGGCGAGCAGATCGAATCGAAAGAAGCGCGCAACGTCTTTGACGGCTATGCGTTCGTAGAAGCGGTCTTCCTTCAGGAGCCGGGGCTGTCGTATCCCTTTGGAGTCAACGGGCTGCCGCCGCCGAACGCGAACAATCCCCACGTCCGCGCGCTGCTAGCCGAAGCCGCGCGGATGGCGGAAACGCTCGACGCCATCGCCGATCTCGCGCTGGCGGAAGGCGTGTTTCAGGTCGCGCAGAGCAACTACGAGCGCGCGGGCGCGATGCTCGGCGCGATGACTCAGGGGGATACGCCGCCCGATCCTGAAATCGTACGGACGCCGCGCAGCGGGACGCCAATCACGCAGCGCATCGCCCTGCATTTGCAGACCGGAGTCGTCCCGAGCGCATGGGGCGGAAACGCCCGCAGCCGGCGCGCCGATGTCGAGCAGGGGTTGAACCGCTGGTTGGGCGACATGCTGCCGCGCCCGAACCGCATTCGCTACATGGTGCGCGTCAACGGCGAGGAGCCCGTCGAGCAGAATTTCGCCAGCCTGCGCTTGCAGCCGATCGACCTGATCTACATGATCGGCGATGACCTGAACGGGGAAACGACCGAGCTTGAGCAGCGAATCGCCTTCGAGAACCGGCAGCGGCTGCAAAATGACGCGCTTGACGTGCAGATCGAATTCATGACTCCGCTGCCTACACCGCAGTCGATCAGCCTGTTCGAGCTGCTGCCCCTGCTGCGCGCCCTGCGCCAGATCGTCACCAACAGCCGCCCGCTCGAGGCAGCGGACTACGTGCTGCCTTCCGAGAACCAAGGGACTCAAAATACGGGCGTCGATCTTGTCGAACTGCAAGCGCGTGTTCAGTCAGCGCTGACAGCCTTTGCGGCGGCGGTGGAAACGCTCAGATCATTCATGCCGCCGCTTGACGCAGCAGGTCAGCCGGACTCAACCCGTGCCAACGCGGCGCAGCTGCGGAATACGCTGCGCGAATTGTCGCTGTTCGGCGTCCCTGATTCATTCCCGTTGAGCGCCTTCGGCGGAAGCCCGGAAGCGAAACAAACGCTGACCCAACAGGCGGTGAACACCCTCGCGCTCGTCACGCGCAGCCTTGAAAGCGCGCAGGCGCTCAAAGCGGCGGGCGATGACGCCGCCTTGAGCATTCAGGAGCGCGTCGCGCGCTACCGCGCCGCGGCTCAAGCGATCTTCGGTCAGTCATTCAACCTGATTCCGCAGTTCAGCGTGACGAACACCCAAGCGGTTCAGCAGGCGGTGACATTCCGCGATGCCCCGCCGGCTGGCAACCTGACCCGCCATCACCGCGCTAACCCGCTGATCATCGACGAGTGGCTGCAAGGCGTGACGCGCGTCCAGCCGCGCGCCGCCGAACTGGAAACGGCGGTCATCATGGCGGAGGCGTTCGGGCTTCCACAAGCGATGCAGCCGAAACCGCTTCAGCTGCCGTTTCGTCCGTCAGATTTTTGGGTCGCCGTCGAGTATCCAGAAACGTTTGTGCCGGAAGGCGAATTCGCATCGATCCTTCAATTCCTGCCGACGCCCGCATTTCAGCCCGCCGCGCCGCAAGCCGGTCTGTTGATCGACGAGTGGGTCGAGGTGATCCCGAGCCAGTCGGAGATGACCGGCATCACCTTCCACTTCAACCAACCCAACACCGAACCGCCACAGACGCTATTGCTGGCGGTGACGCCGGAAATCACCGGCAAATGGACGTGGGACAAACTGGTCGGCATCCTGCACGACACGTTTGATCGGGCACAGCTGCGCGCGGTTGAGCCGGAGCAGCTCGGCGACACGGCGCTCGGTCACTTCCTGCCGGCAGTCCTGACCCCGGCTGCCACCCACCGTTTTGCCACCATCACGACCGATCTGGTGCATCAGACGGCGATGCGAACCGAGAACACGTAAGGCGGAGGATATCGACGCATGCCTAAAATCGACATTGACCCCCAGCTCAAATCGCGCTTGCTGTCCTCGCGCTTCCGTCCGGCGATTGTGTCGTGGAATCGGCTCGAAGGCAGACCGCGCGCCGAAGATTTTGACCGCAGCCTCAAAGCCGAAGTCTGCGACCCGCTGTGGATGCTCTGCCGCCAGTGGCAGTTCGGCGAGTTTCAGGGCGAGGACGCCGGATCGGCGATGGCGGCGAAAGTTCAGGTGCGAACGGCGCAGATCAACCGCTACGCCGGACGCGACTCAGGCGCAGTCGCGTTCGATAACTCGCTGCCGCTGGAAACGAAAGTCGAACGCGAGCCGATCCCGCTCGATCTCATGACGCGCGCGCAAATGGGACGCCACTGGCTGAAACTGATCCGCCCGCTTGGCAATAACCTCGGCACGCGCTATCTGGCAGAGTTCGGCTTTCTCGATCCGCAGCCGGGGCTTGAAGAGGCGCAGCTTCAAAGTGATCGACTGGCGCTGCAAACCTTGCGGGCGCTCAAAGGGCGCGCCGTCGATGGCGGACGGCTGCTGCTCGCCATGCGCGCCGATCCCGATCAACATGCCGCGTGGCTCGCGGAGACTGTGCCCAACGCCACGCTCCGGCGCGGGCTGACGGGGGCGGCGCAGGACTTCCAACGCTGGTTTCAGCGCACCTACAGCCAGCCTGAAGCGCTAGACGATCCCGCATGGGCGGATTCGTATCTGGAGTACCAATTCGCCTGCGCGACACCCGGTGAGGGCGACGACCAGCAGCAGACGGTGCTTTTCGCCGAACAGTATCATCAGGGGCATCTCGACTGGTATTCGTTTGATCTGGCGTCTGCCAGCCAACTACAAGACAAAGGCGGGGCAAATGTTGTTGAGTCGGCGTTCACAGATGAAGCGCCGCTGGCGTTCATCCCGAGTCCTGTCGACTTCCCCGGCATGCCGAATGTCCGCTGGTGGGAATTTGAGGATCGCAGGGTCGATTTTGGCAGCATCCAGCCGAGCACGACCGACTTAGCGACGTTGATTCTGGTGGAGTTCGGCTTGATCTACGGCAACGACTGGAGCGTGATTCCGTACCGCCTGCCGGTCGG
Source organism: Chloroflexota bacterium (assembly GCA_023392115.1). Taxonomy (GTDB): domain Bacteria; phylum Chloroflexota; class Anaerolineae; order Aggregatilineales; family Phototrophicaceae; genus Flexifilum. The sequence goes on along the minus strand of JAEVZT010000058.1, from coordinate 4,238 downwards.
CGTTCTGAGCGACATCGTCGGCGTCGTCGTCACCGACGTCTTCGGCGTGCGGACGTTCGTTGGGGCGGCAGCAGACACGCTCGAGGATACGCAGAATCAGTGGGGATTGTTCTATCTGAAGGACAGGGACGCCGAGCGAATCGACTCGCATTTGTTCCTGCCGCCGGTGCTCGGCAAGAGTCAGGAGAGTGCCCCGCTGGAAAAGGTGATTCTGGCGCGTGATGAAATGTTCAACATGGTCTGGGGCATCGAGCAGGTGATCCCGGGTTTGAACGGCAGCGGCATCGACGGTTACGAAGCCGCGACGGCGTTGACCCGCCTGTTGGACGAGCGGCATCCCACGTCCGACGTGCCGCGCATTGATACCGGCGCTGCGATCCAGTACCGGCTTGGAACGCAGGTGTCGGAGAACTGGATTCCCTTCATCCCGGTGCATATCCCCGGATCGAACCGCGAGATCCGCCTTCAGCGTGCCGCTATGCCGCGACATTTCCCCGACCTGCCGATCCCAATCGAGCCGCGCGGCGCGGTTCTGCGCCACGGGCTTGACGAAAGCCCGCGTCAGCCCTACTTTATCCATGAGGAAGAAGTCCCGCGCGCCGGGGTGATCGTGACCCGCGCCTACCAACGCGCGCGCTGGGCGAACGGCAAAATCTACACATGGCTCGGCAGGCGGAAACAAACCGGACGAGGGCAGGGATCGAGCGGCTTGGCGTTCGATCAGATCGTGCCGCTTGCTGCCACCTGATGGACGGAGCGGCAAAGCGTTCCCCTGATCCTCGTCATGCCGGCAGCATTGATTACTCCGTTCAGCGCCTAGTCTCCGGGGGCGACGTATGAGCAGCAAGATCGCGGTCGCGGTGATCCATGGTATCGGCGTCCAGCCCGCCGATTTTGCCACTAATCTCATTCAGTCCCTCGTCGAGCGCATTCGCAGCACGAACGCGGAAAGCATTGTCATCGCGCCTGTCCATTGGTCGCCGGTGACACAGGGCGTCGAAGATCAGCTTCGAGCGCGCATCATTCCCAAAAGCCGCGCTTCGATCCGCGCTGTGCGTCATTTCATGGTCGACTTCCTCGCCGACGCAGTTGCTTACCAGATCACGCCGTTCGACCGGACACTCTACGACCTGATTCACGCGGTCTTTGCCGACACGCTTCGCTTGCTCGCGCAGGAAGCGGGAGCGGACGCGCCGTTGGTGGTGATGGCGCACAGCCTCGGCACGATCATTGCCAGCAACTTCCTTTATGATCTGGAAACCGACCTCAAGCGTCCCATCATTTCACAAACTGTGCGCGAGCGAATGGGCAGCACGCCGCTGGAGCGCGGCGAAACCCTCGCGGGTTTCTATACCTTTGGCAGCCCGCTTGCGCTGTGGAGTCTGCGCTATGACAGGTTTGGACGACCGGTCATCGTTCCGTCGCCGCGCCTGCACTTGTACCACCCGAACGTGGTTGGCGAATGGGTGAATTACTACGATGTTGATGATCCGATCGCTTATCCTCTCACAAACCTGAACGACGCCTACCAGCAGGTAGTCACCGAGGATCGAGCCGTGAACGTCGGCGGCGCCCTTTCAAGCTGGAATCCGCTGTCGCACATGCGTTACTGGAGCGACGCCGACCTGCTCGACGAGGTCGCTGAACGGCTGCTCCGCCTCTGGTGGGGCGCGTATGGTGACGGTATTTGAAATCGACCTTCGTCACAATCAAGATCAGACGTTCAGCCTGCGCCGAACACGCGCCAAGGCGCATGGGTGCGGTTGTGTCGAAATATCGAGTCGCTGCTAGAATACGGTCACACTTGAGTGAGGGCATAACCGGATGAAAAAGATTCAGACGCAGGGCGTTCATCACATCACGTTGATCGGTGCTGACCGCCAGACCAGCATCGACTTCTGGGAAGGCGTCATGGGCATGCCGTTTATCTTCGAACAGCCGAATTTGGATGTGCCGGAGGAAAGCCATCTGTATTTTGACCCCGGGGACGGTCGGCTGATCACCGTCTTCACCAATGAAGAACGCCAACCCGATCCAACCCGGAACCCAGAAGGCATCGGCAACCTGCACCACATCGCCTTTACCGTTTCACGCGCCACCTACACGCAGATTGCAAAGCGGTTGAACGAACGCGGGGTCAAACACAGCGGCGAGATCGATCGCGGTTTCATGGATTCGATCTACTTCCGCGACCCGCTTGGGCAGTTGTTCGAATGCGCCAGTTACAAGTTTGAGCCGCCGGTTGGCTACACCCATGCGCACGTGCTGTTTGAAGCGCACAAGCTGCGCGTGGAGCGCGGTGACTACGCCATCAGCGACGAACATCTGGCGGACGCAATAGAGCTGCTTGTACACCGCGTCCAACCTACCCTCTCAACCGATACCGCGTCGAAAGATCCCTACACCGAAAAGCCGCCGCTCTGGGGCTAACCGTCAGGAGCGATAACTTGCCTTCTCCATTTGTTGGAACATGGCTGCTGGTTTCGCAAAGCGCTTCTTATCCCGACGGCAGCGTGATTGCGACCCGCGGTCAGAACCCCGTCGGCATCCTGATGTACGATGCCGACGGCAATATGTCGGGTCAACTAATGCGAACCGACGAACGCGCGGGTGAGTACACCGACCTAGCTGATCTGAAGACGGCGATGGAAGGCTATCACGCCTACTTCGGGCGTTACGAAGTCGACGAGGCGCGTCAAATCGTGAAGCATCACGTCATCGGCTCGGCATATCCCGGCTACGTCGGCACGACGCAGATACGGTTTTATCGTTTGGATGGCGATACGCTGACACTGAGCGGCGAGGCAGACGATAACCGCCCCACCCGGACGATGGTCTGGCGGCGCGCTGGGACGACGTAAGCGGCGGAACTAATCGCGCAGCGCGGCGGCGTCGACATCATGCACTTGTCACGCGATGACGTGCGTCAGATTGCTGATACCGGCACGGACTCAGCTTAGTTCAACCAGTTCAGTTCTCGGGCTCTGGCGACAGCCTCGGTGCGGTTGCGAACGCCAAGCTTGCTGTAGATGCTACTGCTGTGTTTTTTGACAGTCTCGGCAGAGACGATCAGCTTGCTGGCGATCTCGCGATTGGTCAACCCCGCGGCGACGAGCCGCAGTATCTCCTGTTCCCGGCGCGTGAGCGGCTGAAGGATGCTGTCGGGTGACAGCGCCGGATCAGCTTGGAATGCCGCCAGCAGGCGTTCGACATAGGCTGGAAGAACGTCTCGCGCGTGTGCTTCGTACAGCAGACGCGCCATCGGGGAACCGAGATCGGCGAACAGGCGGATATAGCCTTCTGGTTCTGCCAGCCGCAGCGCCGTTTCGAGAGTCGTTAGCGCGTCCGCGCGATTCTCACGTTTCCAGTGCGCAAGCGCCTGAAGTGCCAGCGCCTCAATAACGACACGTGACCGACCCTCCGCTGACGCTTGCCGGTGCAGACGGTCGACCAGCGTCAGCGCGCGCGCCAGAGAGGATAGATCGCCTTTGACAATCAACACGTGCGCGATTGCGAGTTGCACGCTGTCAGTCTCGGCGCGTTCTTCGCCGGTGAGCGCGTGCAGCAGTACGTCAGAGCGTTCAGACCCGCGCCGCAGCTCGCCCCGCGCCAGCCAGAGTTCGAGCTGGCAACACTCGAAGCGACTGCGCCATTCAGGAAATGCCGCGTTCTCTGCGAGCGGGCGCGCCTGATCGAGATATACCGCGGCTGCATCAGGATCGCCTTCGCTGAGCTTCAAGCGGCTGGCAAGCAGATAGCCGGCAAGCAGCGCTCGGATATCGCCGCCGAGTTCGGCATGTTCCAGCCCGCGCGATAGGTGATCCCATGCGTCCGGCAGCTGATTCCACTCATAGAGGATTTCGCTCAGACGAATATGCACCCAACCGACGACCGGAAGCGAAAACCGTCGCCAGTTCGACTGCTCTTGAATGGCGGCGAATGCTTTGTGCCAGTATCCGGCAGCATCGCGCAGGTGCCCCTGCTGGAGCGAAAGATCGGCGAGCGCGCCATACCCGTGGACTGTCATCACACGAACAACAGGTGAGTCTGTGAAAGACAGCGCCTTCAAGTACCATTCCTTCGCGGCTTCCCAGCGCCCATGCTGACGGTAGATATCCCCGAGCGCGCGGTAGACGCCGGGACGGTAAATCAGGTCTTCTTCCGGCAGCACCTGAAGCGCCTGTTCGCCGTATGTGACAGCGCGCGGCATGTCATGTCGTATGCAGGCGAGCAGACAC
>JAEVZT010000014.1 GCA_023392115.1 Chloroflexota bacterium | reverse complement strand
CGACATGGGTTACCGATCAAATACTGCGTGGGACGAACACAGCCCTCAATCCCAAGCCTCCTTTTCCTACATGAACGGGTAAGAGGCGGAGATCAACGGATGTGCATCGGTTTCGAGCGCCAGAGTGGAGAGTCAGGATGGCATTGTCAGGTTCATTGCAGCGTGGGTTAGCCATACTTGAGGCGCTGGGCAAGTATCAGGATGGCGTCGGATCGAGCCAGCTCGCCCGCGATGTCGGCATGCCTGTGAGCAGCGTTCACCGCCTCCTGAACACCCTGATTGATCACCGGTTCGTCAGTTACGACCCGCAAACGCGGCGTTACGAGCTCGGCGTTCGCATATTCGAGCTTAGCCATTACGTCCCGACGATCCAGAGCCTGATCGAGCAGTCGGCAACCCCGCTGCGAAGGCTGGCGCAGGACACCGGCGAAACGATGCTGCTGGCGATTCGTGACGGCACGGAAATGGTCTACGTCAACCACACCGCGGGCTGGCAGAGCATCCAGATTCGCGGCAAGGTCGGTGACCGCGGACCCCTGCACTGTACGTCAATGGGGAAGTCGCTGCTCGCTTTCCTGCCGGAAGCCGAACGTGACGCCCTCATGAGCGAACTCGCCTTGAAGGCGTTCACCCCGCGCACCATCACCGACCCCGAACTGCTGCGTCAGGAACTCGACCACGTTCGGGCGCAGGGCTACGCAATCGCCGACGAGGAACACGAGCCGCAGATTCGCGCCATCGGCGTGCCGGTATTCAATCGTAACCAGCGGGTTGTGGCGGCGCTGTCGCTTGCAGGACCGGTGTTTCGCGTCACTGTCGAAGACCTCGTGCGCTGTCTGCCGATGCTGCAAGAAGCCGCGGCGGAGATCGGCGTGCGCGCGTAGATGGTCGAAACACATCGCGTTCGCCGCTCAACCGATGAACCTTGCTGCGCCTCAGAGCGTATTTAGCGCAAGTGTTTTCTGAGGCGTGATTTTGGCGACTACCCACCGCACGATCCCACTCACTTGGGCTGTTCACTTTGCATCGTCTCGCTTGCGGGCGGGCTGGCGCGCGCGATTGACGATCATCGCCGGCGTGCTGCTGGCGACGGTCATCGGCGCGCTCGCGCCGTTGTATACCGGATTGGTAGCGCAGGTTGGTATGGTGCAGCGGCTCGCCGCGCAGCCCGCTGAAACTGTCAACATCGCCATCCGCTCGACGCTGGCAGCCAACCAGCCGGATGTCGACGCGCTGTGGAGCGGGCTCAACGGGGAAATCCAGAGCGCCGCCCGCGCCGCGTTCGATCCTGTCAATTCCGAGTGGCTCGAAGCCGTGGTTGGGTGGGGTGAATCCGCGCCGATGTTCGCCGTTCGCGATGGCGCCGACATCCCTGATCTGCGGCTGCGCGCTGCCTACTACGACGACTGGGAAGCGCGCGTCGAATGGGTTGAGCGCGGCGATCCGTCGGCAGGCGCCGACATGACCGGCGTGATTTCGCTCGATCTGGCGTCACGCTTCGATTTGTCAGTTGGCGACGTGATCACGCTCGACCAGCGCGGCTGGGACACGAGCATTCCGTTCACCGTCGAGATCACGGGCATTGTCACCGAAACCGAATCCGACTCCCCTTACTGGATGTCGCCGTCGCCGCTGCGCCTCGACACGGTACAGCGCGCCGTTGAGGCAAATGTGCTTGTCAGCCGCGATGACGTTCTGCGCGTCGTGGGCGAGTACACGCCGCAGGCTCGCGGCGCGATGGGCTGGCGCGCGCTGTTCGATCACGCGGCGCTGGCGTTCGGGCGCACCCCGCAGGCAGTCGAGCAGGCGGGTGCGTTTGAACGTGACGTCGAGCGCATCCTCGAAACCGAAAACGACCTAACGATGAACTACACGACAGGGCTGCCGAACGCTCTGACGAGTTACGCGGCGGAAATTAACCTGCTCAACGCGCCTTTCGGCGTGCTGATCTTGCAGGTCGGCGGGCTGGTGCTGTTCTTCCTGCTGATCACGGCGTCGCTAGCGCAGCGCGGCGAGCGGCGAGAAGTCGCGCTGCTGCAAAGCCGCGGCGCTGTCGACACGCAGATCGTCCTGCTGCGGGCGATCGAGGCGCTGATCATCTGCGTGCTGGCTGCTGTTGTCGCGCCGGTCATCGCCCGTCAGGTGTTGGTATGGCTCGCGCCGCTGCTGGTTGACGCCGACAGGCTGGTGCTCGAACTCGACGCGCAGCCGTTCATTTACGCGGCGGCGGCGGGGGCGCTGGCACTTGTCGTCCTGCTGATCACGCTGCGCCCGGTGCTCAAGCTGCCGCTGGTTAGCGCGGGCGGGACAACCATCCGCTCGGCGCGGCAGAACTGGTGGCAGCGCACCTATCTCGACCTGCTGCTGCTGATTGTCGGCACGGCGGCGCTGTTCCGCCTGCTGGCAGCCGACTCGCCGTTCGCGCGGTCGCTGCTCGGTGGCTTGCGCGCCGACCCGCTGCTCCTGATCGCGCCGGCGCTGCTGTTCGTCGCGCTCGGCAGCGTGACTTTGCGCCTGTTCCCGCCGTTAACTGACGCGGCGGCGCGTTTGCTGACGCGGCTGCGCGGCGTGTCGGGGGCGCTGGCGACATGGACGGTCAGCCGCGAACCGGCGTACTACTCGCGGATCGCGTTCCTGCTCGCGCTGGCGATCGGCATCGGCTGGTTCGCCACCAGCTTTCAGGCGACGCTGACGCGCTCGCACAGCGATCGTGCGCTGTATCAGGTAGGCGCGGACATCCGATTGGTCGAACGCGACACGAATATAGCCGTCGTGCGCCCGTCATCGCCGGAAAGCTACGCGGCGCTTGAAGGCGTGCGCTCGGCGGCTGTCGGGCTGCGCTACCCCGACCTGAATTTCTCGCTCGACGGCAGGCAGGTCAAGCGCGGTTCGCTTCTCGGGATTGACGGCGCGGCGGCTGTCAACACTGCCTACTGGCGCGACGATCTCGGCGCGTTCACGACGGCGACGACACCCGATCTGCCGCAAACCGGCGTGACTTTGCCCGCCGGAACTGCACGGATTGGCGTTTGGATGCGGCTAGAAGACGTCTACATCAACCCGATGACGGGCGAACTGCTCGAAGATATCGTGTTGATCCCGACGCTGGTCGGCAACACGAATCCGTTCGTGCGCCTGCGCGACAGCAGCGGGACGTTCACACAGGTCGCGCTGCGCCCGCTGCTGATCGAGGGGCGCGAGGGGTTCGATCTTGAGGGGCTGTATTTCGTCCCTGACCCGTTCTTTGGACCAGCTGTGCTTGAAACCGAGCTGGCTCGCCTGCGTGAAGAACTTGAAGGCGTCAGCGGGTGGGTCTATTTCGAGGGTGACGTACCGGTCACAACTGTCGATGTGGCGCTCGACATGCTCTACTGGCGACCGAATTACGACGA
>JAEVZT010000005.1 GCA_023392115.1 Chloroflexota bacterium | reverse complement strand
GCGTCCGGACGTGTCGGAGGCGTTCATCTATTTGTCGATGTCCCATCTGATGTTACGTCGTCTCCGTCGTTAGCTCATGCTTAACATACACGCTCTGATTACTCACTCCGCGATGATCTCGATAACGCGATTGCCGCCGTGACAGAAGCGATACGCTTAAATTCTGCAAAGGCGAAATACTACTTCCGGCGCGCAGCTTATCACGTTATCAAGAGTAATTGGGCGGAAGCAATCGCAGATTATACGGAAGCCTTGAGGTTAAAACCGGATCCCCTAGACGAGGATGCGTTCAATTTCACTGTTGCTGAGGTATATCGGGAACGCGGTATCGCTTATCGATATCTTGGCGATTATGAGGCATCTCTCGCCGATTTTACAGAGCTGACACAACTTGAACCCGACTATCCCTATCATTACGAGCAGCGCAGCATTACGTATAAATTCAAAGGGGATTTCGAGAACGCGCTTCAAGACCTCTACACGGTTCAGCAACTTAAGCCAAACCAACCGATTATCTTGCTGGACATCGTTGATGTTCGGCTGCGGCAAGGCAACAAGGAGGCAGCGAAGCAACTCCTTGATGAAGTCATAGAGAGATTCAAGACGCCCCTTGCATACTATATGCGCAGTCAACTTTTGAAAGAAGAGAGCAATGTAACCGAGGCAATCGCTGATCAAGAAGAAGCGATTAAACAATATCCTCGATTTCATCCTGTTTACGTGACACTCGGTGAAACCTACCTTGCTCATGGCAACTTCGCCAAAGCAGTCGAGGTGCTTAATGCGTTGATGGATGGTGATCCCGGATATCGCTACGGCGCGCTTTACTTACGCGCGCGAGCTTATCTAGCTCTAGGAGACTTCGAGCAAGCAAACAGGGATTTTGCCGAAAGCATTACCGTAATTGCTTCCACTCTAGCCGAGTTTCCCAATTTTACTCAAGGCTATGTAACGCGAGGTCACGTCCACGCCGCGCAAGGCAACGTCGCGCAAGCAGTTGCTGACTACACTAAAGCCCTTGAATTAGAGCCGAATCACCCTGAGTCAGGCGTAATGCGCGAGTATGTCTCCAACAATACATGACCTATCGCACTCAAGGCTGAATTAGCTTTCCCCTGCAATGTAGAAGTAGAGGGTTGAAAGCTCTAGCACGCGAGTAAAAAGTCGTCCCAGTCAAGCCCGATGACCTGATCGGCGACGTAGACGCGAAGCGTGCCGTCCGCGCCGAGCGCGTGCCACAGCTTCGAACGCGCGTCTCCATAGATGCGCGTCTGGTTGCACAGCCCGCCGGTTTCGGCTTGCAGGGCGACGATATTCCCGCCGCTGCTCGTCAGCAGGACGACGCCGTCGTGAATGCTCAGGTCGCCGCGTCCGGTCACGCCGGCGATCGGCGTCGTCCACAGCGGCGCGCGCTCGCGGTTGTAGGCGTAAACGGCGCCCCCGTCGAACAGGAACAGGCGATCATCAGCGTCGAGCGCAACCGCCGATCGCCGTCCACCGGGCGGCGCGGAGTCGAGCGCCAGCGTCCACGTCCCTTCGTCGTCGATCTGCCACAAGCCGCCCTGCGTGTAAACGATCAGGTCGCCCGCTGGAGATTGGGACAGCGCGCCCGGTTCGCGCAGCAGCGCGCGGTCGATAACCATCCCATCCGCCCCGAGCGTCAGCATGTCGCCACTTTCGGTCATTACGCCGATCCGATCGCCAACAGCGTGCCAGCGAGTCACCTGCCCGACGTCGTCCAACTGCCAGAGGACGGCGCGCCCCTCGCGGTCGAGCGCGGCGATCCCGTTCGGCGTCGGGAACAGCAGCCGATCCGCCAGCACAAGCGGCGCGCCGTTGAGCGCGATGCCGCTTTCCCACGTCTCGCCGAGCGTGCCGTCGCGGTTGATCCGCTGCATCCCGCCGTCGGCATAGGCGACAACCGCGCTGTCGCCGGTTGGCGCGACGCCGACTGCCGGACGTGTCAGGTTGACGCGCCACAGCAGGCGACCGTCGGCGCTGGCGCGAATAGCGCGGTTGGCGTCGAGCAGGATCAGGCTGTTGTCGTCAAGCACCACCGGCGGCGCGGCGGGTCCGGTTTCGTCCGCGAGGTCGAGCCGCCAGCGGTACGACTCGGCAAACCACGCCTGCCAGTTACGGATGAATTTGCTCGGTCGGCGCAAGCCTTCGTTGACAGGATGCTCCCACGAGTAGCCCGCTCCGGGGATGTCCGGTCGGCTGGTGCGGATTTCGAGGTGGAAATGCGGCGTCGGGCGCACATCGCCGACGGCGGCGAGGACTTCGCCTTCGCGGACGCACGACAGCGGCGCGGGGAACGTTACGCCGGTCGCTTCGGTCAAATGCCCGTACATGCTGTATGCCCGCGATCCGTCGGGGAACGCATGCTCGACGATGATCACGCCGCCGTCGCGCCCCCAGCCGTTCGGCGACGAGAACGTCACCCGCCCGGCAGCGATCGCGCGGACGTGCTCGCCGTAGCTCGTCCCACGCCCGCCGTACCAGTCCTCGCCGGTGTGGTAGCGCCCCTGATGGCGCGGACTCTGCGAGCCGAACTCCTGCACGACGCGGAAGGCTGACGGATCAGCCGGGAAGCTGATCGAGTTGGCGATGCCGCACTGCACCTGCGCCGACGCGGGTTGTATCAAGCACAGGGCGAGGGCGCAGGCGGCGAGGATGCGGAGGATCGATCTCATGCGTCTTCCTGAGACACTGCGACGGCGCGATCAGCCGTGCTGCTTGCTGCGGATCGCGGCGATCAGTTTTGGCATGTTGGCGCGGATTTCGTTGTTGTCGCGAATACCCGCCCACTGATAGGTGCTCAAAGCGAACGGGACGGCGGTCTGTTCGTCGCCGCGCGCGACCAGCGGGAAGATCGGGACTTTATGGGTGATGGCGGTCGAAATTTCGCGTTCCATCCACTCTGACTTGCGCGCGTCGGGCGTCAAGATGACGACGACGCAGCCCGACATGCGGATCGCCGATTCGAGCGCCTGCTGCCATGACGGCGTGCCCGGCGTGAGCTGGTCGTCCATCCATACCAGCATCCCCGCCTTGCGCAGTTCGGCGTAGACACGGCGCGCGATGGCGGCGTCGCGGCGGCTGTAGCTGATGAAAACGTCGTGCGCCCAGCGCATTTCCCCGGACACTTCATCCGTCTGCACCGGCTCGGCGACAGGGGCGATCGGTAAATCGTTCGACGCGCCGTTCTGAATCCCAACGATGTTGACGTTGCCGCCGGTGATGGCGTCGATATTCATGTGGACGTAAGTGCCACCCGGTTCAGGTTCGGGCGGTTCGGGGATTTCGGGAATGTCGTCGTGCGACGGGCGCATGAGCGCGCGCAGGTCACTGGCTGCCGCCGCGATCGGGCTGGTCTGTGCCGGCGACATGCCTTTGATGCTGTGGCGGAGCATCACCAACTGCGATGCCGTGAGCGGTTGCTCAGTCGGAAGCGGCTGATCGAGCAGCGAAACGCCGATCAGGCGGGTGAGTTGGCGGTAGGCGTCGCGAACGCGGGGTGTGTGCAGTTGAGAGGCGGCGGTTGTCAGCGAGTCGATGATGAGATCGGGCAGTTGCATTCGCAAAATCCTCTTGAGGATGACCATCTCGCCAATTCTAGCACGGAAATCTGTTCGCTTGACTTTACAAGTTTGATGTTATAATCATACGCAAAAGCGATATCACTATGTCGAAAGATGATG
>JAEVZT010000623.1 GCA_023392115.1 Chloroflexota bacterium | reverse complement strand
GCCGAGATCGGTTTCGACCATGCTGATCCCGTGTTCGGCGAGGAACGGCACAAGCCCGATCTCCTCGGTCGCCATACTCTTGCTCTTGACGCCGCGCTTGAGGTCATGCCGGCGGCAGATGTCGAGGATGTGAGCATTCGCCTCGTCGCCGTCCGCAGCCCACAGGACGGTGCCGCCGTTGGCAGTCACGCTCTGTTCAACCTGCTCGAGCAGGTCGGGCAGGTCGTGGAGCGCCCGCAAACGTGCGCCGCGCCCCTGCTGGCGGAGCGCGGGCGCATGTGGCAGTTCGCCAACGGTCTGGCGGCGGCGGCTGTCGGAATTGCCGGTTCCCCGGTCGAGCGCGGTTTGCAGCTCGATGTCCTCAAGCGCGATGACCGCCGTCTGATTGAACCGATTCGCCGTGACTTCCATCGCCAGCCGCCCCTGTCTCTGTCTGTCTGAAGCGACGATTGTAGCGATCTGTCGGGGCGACTGCCAGCGATCGCGGCAGGTTACTTCTTCAGCCGCTGCAGATACTTCTGGCGGAACTTGGCGACCTTCGGCGCGATGACGATCCGGCAGTAGCCCTGATACGGGTTATTGACGTAGTATTCCTGATGATAGTCTTCCGCCGGATAGAACTCCTTGAGCGGCGCGACTTCAGTCACGATCGGGTCGTCCCAGACCTTTGCCGCGTTCAACTCTGCGATCGCCGCTTCGGCGGTCGCCTTCTGTTCCGGCGTGTGGTAGAAGATGGCGGAACGATACTGCGGACCGACATCCGCGCCCTGCCGGTTGAGCGTCGTCGGGTCGTGGATCGTGAAGAACACGTCGAGCAGATCGCGGTAGCTGACCACCTGCGGGTCGAACGTCACCTGCACGACTTCGGCGTGTCCTGTCCCCTTGCCGCACACCTGCTCATAGGTCGGGTTGGCGACCCACCCGCCCGAATAGCCGGAAACGACATCTTCGACGCCCTTCAACTGGTCATAGACGGCTTCCAAGCACCAGAAGCAGCCGCCCGCCAGCGTTGCAACTTCCCTATTCATAACACCACTCCCCTTTATTCACGATGTGTCTGCATCGATCAGACGCGGGGCGCGGCGTATCCTTTCATGAATGTCTGCTGTGAAAAAGGCTACTCCGCGACCACCGCCGCGATCGCCTGCGCAGCTTCAACACTCGGCGCGGAGACGATCAGCGTTTGATCGCCCGCGAGGTTGAGGCACAGCACCCCGCTCGCGTCCGTCCAGCAGCCATCGACCGCCTCGGCGCTGAAACGATCGTCGGCATAGGCGGCGTGTAGATCGGCAAACTCCACGGCTTCGGCGGTGCTGTCCCACAGGATCAACAGCCCCCACGCCAGTTCATCGCCGCTGCGGTAGACGCGAAAGTGGTCGCCGCCCCAGCCCGCCGCAGCGCGGCTTGCTCGTGAATCCGCGAGTTCTGTCCGCAGCATTTCGCGCAGGTAGAACTCGCCAACGGTCGTCTGGAGCACTTCTGTCCAGCCTTCGCCGAGCGCGGCGCTGAAATCGGTGAGTTCGACAGACAGTGCGCCCTCGCCTTCAATGTATTTCTCAGGGTGGAAGATTTGCTCGCTGGTTGTCGGCGGGCTGTCATATGCCGCGTTGATCGCTTCCCAGCCGCCTTCTTCATACAGCGCGACGACGAAGTTCATCCCCTGTTCGTAGGGGAACATCAGCTCGCGCACGAGGATATTCGGAATACCGGGCGGCAGGAACAGGTTGCCCGCCTGCAAGCCCTCTGCCAGCATCCCCAGAGCGGCAAGCGGATTGCGCCGCGCGACTTCCTGCGAGTACAGTGTCATTACTGCCGATGCGTCGCCTTCGACCAACGATGTCACCGCCAGCGATTGATCGGGGTTGATCTCGGCGTTCGCCGCCTCCAGCAGGCTGTCGAGCGTGAAGTGCTGATCCTGTAAGGCGTGCGTGAATTCGTGGACGTAGATGATCTGCTCTGACAGGGATAGCGACGTTCCCGGATCATCACCGACGGTTGGCAAGACGTTCATCGTCTTAGTGTCGGTATCGTAGAACCCGGCTACCTGACTGCCGAGCAAATCGAGGTACACCTGACGCAGATCGATATCCGGTGAGAGCAAGCCGAGCGCGACGTAGAAATCGTGCCAGCGTTCCGCCTCGTCGATCGTCAGCTCGCGCTCGTATAGATCGCGCAGGTAGTCAATGGTCTCGGCGCGCGTTGGAAAGACGCGTTCGACGGTTTCCAGCGCGTCAAGTCCGCGCAGCGTCTGCGTGATCGTCTCCAGCCCGACCATCTGCGTTTCGAGCTGCGGATCGACGTCCTCCTGTGCGTTGATCGCGCCCACGCCGAGCGAGAGCATCACCGCGACAACGGCGAGCAGTTTTTTCAACATGAGGCAGTCCCTTATTTACAACCAATACACGTGACCAGCAGCATCTTCCGCCGAGTACTCGTCTGCAAACCGCGTGAGCGAGCGAACAATGCCGCCAATGTCGTCGGGCGAGCAGCTCAAACAGATCAATCCGGCGTGATCCTGTTGACTTGACGCACGCCCGGCAAACGGTCTATCAAATGTGACCAATACAAGTCCATGCTGCGCTGCGAAAGGGAGATGGTCGTTGAGGTCGTCTTTGCCCGTCATTTCGACATCGACTGCCCGAACAACTTTATAGCCTTTAGCGGTCAATTGCTCGGCGGCTTTGCGAGGTAGCATCTCGTCAAAGTAGAAGCTAATTGTCGTCATGGAGACGCTTTGCGGCTTCGACCTTCACGCGTTCTTCGGCTTCTTGCCTGTCAATTTCTTCCTGATGTTCAGCGTAGTACAGCAGCGCCGCCAGCACCTCGGCTTCTGAAAGCCCAAACTGGTACGCGAGCTCGGCAACGCCCCATTGATTCGTGCGCGCGTTGTAGGCGATCACCGCGACAGGAATACGGCGTCCACGGATGTGTGGGCGGTCTTCGAACAGCCGCACTTCAACGTATTTTCGCAGATCGACATACTCAAGATTCTGTGCGCTCATCAGGCGAACCTCCTGATAGCATTATACCCTAGGTGATGCCCCAGAACGCCGCCATGCCGATCATCAGGAAGATGAAGGTCAGAATCGCCATGCCGCCGCCGACCTTGAGGAAATCGGACGCGGTATAGCCGCCCGGTCCCATCATGAGGATGTTGACAGGGTGCGAGAGCGGTGTCATGTAGCCCATCGAGCAGGCGATTGCGACAGCCACGCCTACCGCCTGCGGGTTGATGTCGGCTTGCAGCGCCGCGCTGACCGCGATTGGAGCGATAATCAGTGCCGTCACCGGCCCGCCGAGCATCTGTGTCACAACTGCCGTGATCGCCGCCAGCGCGCCGACCATG
>JAEVZT010000621.1 GCA_023392115.1 Chloroflexota bacterium | reverse complement strand
GCGCGCGTGCCGGTCAGCGGACAGGACGAGATCGCGCGGCTGCAAACCGACTTCAACGCCATGGTCGCCAGCCTTGAAACGACTGTCGGCGACTTAAGAGCCGAGCGCGAGACGGTGCAAGCGCTCTTGAAGTCGCGCCGCGAACTGATGGCGAATGTCTCGCACGAGCTGCGGACGCCGATCGCCACCGTGCGCGGCTACCTCGACTCGGCGCGCCGCCAGCAGGACGAAACGATCGTCCTGTCGGAAGCGGATGCTGAAATCATCGAGCGCGAGATCATCCGCCTGCAAACGCTGATCGACGACCTGTTCGCCCTGTCGCGCGCCGAAGTCGACCAGCTTGCGATCAAACCCGCGCCAGTCGACGCCGCCGCCGTGATCGCCCGCGTCGTCGGGACGGTTGCGCCGCTCGCGTGGCGCATCAACCGCGTCGAAGTCATCGCCAACCCGCCGTCGTGGCTGCCGCCGGTGCTGGCAGATGAGACCCGGCTCGAACAATCGCTCCGCAACCTGATCCACAACAGCCTGCGCCACACCCCGCCCGGCGGCGTGGTAATCGTCAGCGCGCGCGAACAGGGACAAACGGCGGTGATCGAAGTCCGCGACACAGGCGACGGTATCGCCCCCGACGATCTGCCGCGCGTCTGGGAACGCTACTACCGTGCTGGAAGTACCGGCGGCACAGGTTTGGGGCTGGCGATTGTCAAGACGTTCACCGAGGCGATGGGCGGCTCAGTCGCGGCGGAGAGCAAGCCGGGCGAAGGCGCGTGTTTCTCGCTGACGCTGCCGCTGGCGCAGCCCGCGCCGGATCAGGAAGTCTTACCGCTGCCGCAGCCCGTCCCGCGCGCCAACTGCGACAATTCTGCGACAAATCCGCGATAGGGGTGCGACAACTGCCTGTTAGCATGAATCCTGACAAGGAGAGTGCAAACCATGCAGGCAGTACAAACACGCGAAAAAACCACAAATCACCGTGCCGAAAATCACCGCGCCGATGCGATCGTCAAGGTGCGTAACGTCAGCCGCAGCCTGCCGCTCGGCGGCGAGCAGGTTCACATCCTCGACGGCATTTCGTTCGCCATCCCGCGTGGCGCATGGATCGCCGTCACCGGACCGTCGGGTTCGGGCAAGTCGACGCTGCTCGGTATCCTCGCCGGACTCGACACGCCGTCGGGCGGCGAGGTCGTGATCGACGGCGTCGACATCACGCACATGGACGAAACCCGGCTGGCGCGCTTCCGCAACGAGAAGATCGGCATGGTCTTCCAGTCGTTCAACCTGATCCCGACGCTGACGGCGCTCGAAAACGTCGAAGTGCCGCTGTTCGCCAGCAAGGACACGTCGAACACGCGCCGACGCGCCGAGCGCGTCCTCGACCTCGTTGGTTTGAGCGACCGGCTGCATCACCGACCGAACCAGCTTTCCGGCGGGCAGCAGCAGCGCGTCGCCATCGCCCGCGCGCTCGTCAACGAGCCGTCGATCCTGATCGCCGACGAACCGACCGGCAACCTCGACACCAACACCGGTGAAGCCGTGCTCAACCTGTTCGGCAGGCTGCGCCGCGAACTTGACTTGACCCTGATCATCGCCACCCATGACCCGGCGGTCGCCGCGCGCGTTGACGGCGTGCTCCATATCGTCGATGGCAGGCTGGTGGAAGGAGAGCGCTAACCATGCCCGGACGTTTGACATTTTTCCTGCGCTACGCGCTGCGCTCGCTGCGGCGCGACTCGACGCGCACGCTGCTCGCCATCCTGTGCGTCGCCTTTGGCGTGCTGTCGCTGGTGTCGATGCAGCTTCTGGCGCACACCCTGCTCAGCGGCGCGCTGTTCGACCAACGGCTTGGCTACGGCGGCGACGCGTCGATCGAAAGCGAACAGTACGGCGGCGTCCTGACTGATGCCGACTTGCAGCAGATCGAACAGTGGCGGCAGGAAGGCTTGATCGCCGCTTACACGCCGGTTTCGTCGGGAACGGGCATCTACCTGCGCACCGAAAACAGCGGGCGCGTGACGCTGATCATGAACGCGCTCGGCGTCGACTTTGCCAGCTACCCGCTGATCGGCGAAATCGTGATGCGTGAACCGGCGGGCGTGTCACCTGCCGACCTCCTGCGCGAACCAACCGACGCGCTGCTGACGCGCGACATCGCCGACCCGCTCGGCTTGCGAATTGGCGACACGTTCATCCTCAGCGGCGGGAATACCAGTCCGACCCGCCTGACGCTTGCCGGCATCATCGGCGCGACGCCGAGCCAAGAGGGTAAAGCCGTCTACTACTCGCTCGAAACCGCGCGCCTGCTCGAAAACCGCGCCGACGTGGTGACGAAAGTGCCGATCCTGTTCGGGGATGTCCCGAACGCGCAGCAGCAGCTTGTCGACAGCCCATACCGCGTCTGGGTTGCATCGACCGAACGCGCTGATTCAAGCGGAACGCGCCTCTTCGACCTGATGCTCAAGGGCGCGGGCGTGCTCGGCTTGCTCGTCGGCGGGATCGGCGTTTCGAATACGCTTCAGGTGATTCTGGCGC
This sequence comes from Chloroflexota bacterium, assembly GCA_023392115.1. GTDB lineage: Bacteria > Chloroflexota > Anaerolineae > Aggregatilineales > Phototrophicaceae > Flexifilum. Next base: position 780 of record JAEVZT010000621.1, on the reverse strand, counting down.
GGCGCAAGCTCGAAATCGCCATGCTCAAAACGCTCGGCTACCAGCGCGGCGCGCTGCTGACGCTGATCGGCTTGGAAACGGGCATCATCGGCATTACCGGCGGCGTGATCGGCGGGACGCTCGGCGTCGCCCTGACGGAACGCCTGCTCGACCTCATCAGCCGCAGCGGCACGCTGATGCTGGCGTGGACGCCTGACACGCTGATCGTCGGCGGGGGTATCGCGGCGGGCGCTGTGACTGCCGTCGTCTTCGGGCTGCAGGCGATCCTCGCGTCGAGCGCGACCCGCCCGGTTGAACTGCTGCGCGACCTGCCTGTCAAGACCTCACAGCGCGTGGCGGTCGTGCGGCTGGTGCTCTACGGAGCCATGATGCTCGTCTTCGGGCTGCTCGTCGGCGTCATCCTCGGCTCGCCGCTCGAAGGCGTGGCGCTCGTCATCGGCGGCGCGCTCGCGCTCGTCGTGCTCCGGTTCGTTTTCTGGGTCGTGCTGTGGGTTATATTGAAACTGCCCGCGCCGCCCGTGCCGATCCTGCGTTTCGCCCGCAGCAGCTTGAACCAGCGCAAAGCACAGTCGAGTCTGGCGGTGCTGGCGCTGTTCGCCGGGGCGTTCTCCGTCACCTTCGCCGCGATGGCGATTTACAACGCGCAGGAAACCGTCATGTCGCAGCGCGACACCGACGAAGGCTACAACCTGCTCGTCTTCACGGATGCCGACAGCGCGAACAACGTCGTCGGGCGCGCGACCAATCAGGGCGCAAACAGCACCTACGTCAGCTATCGAG
>JAEVZT010000613.1 GCA_023392115.1 Chloroflexota bacterium | reverse complement strand
GGTGTTGATCTTGTGCGCGCCGGTGTGGGCGAGGTCTTCGCGCTTCAGGTAGATTTGCGCCCCGCCGAGGTGTTCGCTCAAACGGGCGGCGTAGCTGACGGGCGTCGGGCGTCCGGTATACGTCCGGTGCAGGTGCGCCAGCTGCTTCTGAAATTCGGGGTCAGCCATCGCGTCGCGGTAGGCGATCACCAGTTCGTCCAACGCGGGCACGAGCGTTTCGGGGACGAAGCGACCGCCGAAATCGCCGTAATAGCCGCGCTCGTCGGGGACATTCGCCGCCCCCGCCTGTATGTAAACTTCAGCCATGCGTTTACCCTTTACAACAAGCCCTTGTCTTCCAACATGTCGCGCAGGTGCTGCGGAATGCTGGCAAGCAGGAGATCATCCTCAAGCCTGTCCTTCTCGTAATCGGTTGAAAAGACGATGAAATCCGGCGTCGTGGTCAAAATGCGCGACCAGTCGCGCAGGGTCAGATCGGCAGCGACGCCGCGCATCAGCCGCCCTTCGACGCCGCGCTTGCCCGACATGCGGACGTGCTGATTCAGATTGCGGCAGGCGGGCAGCTCAAGCTGGATGTCGAGCACGCCATCCTCGCGCTCCGGCGCGATCAACTGCGGCGACCAGATCATGAAGGCGTCGTCGACGTTGTCCTCGTCCGCCAGCCACGCGGCGCGGTCTACCTCGAAGCCGAGCACGAGTTCCGGCATCAGCCCCTGATCCGGCGTGTTGTATTCAAGAATCAGGCAGTAGACCGGCTCGCTGATGCTCTCGCGCCGCAGCAGTTCGGGGATTACGGCGACGAGTTCTTCGCGCGCGGCGGTGATCAGGTCGTCCTCGGTCACGCCGTCAGGCAGACGCTGGTAGACGGTCGTCTGCTCGCGCTCGACGTCGCCGTGATAGTCGTACTCATCCGTCCGCTCGATCCGCTCGATCACGCCGTCGCGGCGATAGCGGATAACCTCGACTGACTGTTTCTCGTACGGCGCGTTATCTGCCACCACGAACTGCGTCTTGATCGTGACGATCTGCCCGTCGTCGCGGCGATATTCTTCGCTGTAGCGCCCGCCGCGCTGGACATCGGCGTACAATGCCGGCGGATCGCCGTACAGCCGTCCGACGCGCGTTAGGCTGTCGCCGACATAGTGCACGGCTTCCACGCCTCGATCGTCATAGATGTAGAAATCGTGCGTCAGCGACTCATCCTCGCGCCCGTAGCCGTAGACCGCGACGATCCGCCCCTGCGCGTCAAACCCGTACTCGTAAACGTTCCGCCCCTGCGGCTCGGTTTCCTGAAGCGGCGCGCGGTAGATGACATTGCGCTCGAAGAACAGCGGGCGCAGGTTGAAATGTTCGCCTTCCGACCACATCCAGCGCGTCACCCGCGCCTCGACGGCTTGGCGCACCGCGTCATATTGGCTTTCGAGCGCCGCCCAGCGGGCATTTAGCTCGTCAAACCGATCCGCGTTCATGTCGATGCCTCTCTGACCGCCCCCACGAAGGCGCGCACTTTGCCGTGATCCTTGCGCCCCGGCTGATCGCCTTCGACGCCGCTGGCAACGTCGACGCCCCACGGCTGCACCGTGCCGACTCGCGCTGCCACGTTGTCGGGGTTCAGCCCCCCCGCCAGCATCAGGCGCGGCGTGACCGCCTTCAGCGCCAGCGCGACGTCGTCAAGTGTTTGCTCGCCCGTGCCGCCGTATTCGCCCTTCTTGAACGCGTCGACCAGCAGCGACGGCATGTCCTCGTTCGCCGGCGCGAACTGCCCGTAGTAACCGGCGTCGTCGAGCGCCTCGGCGGTCGTGCGCGGGCGGATCGCCTTGAAAGCAATCCCGCGCAGCTCGCGCAGCATCTCCAGCGACTCGTCGCCGCTCAACTGGGCGCAGTCCAGCCCGACAAGATCCATCGTCGACGAGATGCGGCTGACGATCTCGTTGACGAACACGCCGACCAGCAGCGGCGTTTCCGCCCCGAGTTCGGCGCGCAGGGCGCGGCACAGATCGCGCGCCGCGTCCGGTTCGATGAAGCGCTGGCTCTTGCGGTAGAAGTTCAAGCCGAGCATATCCGCCCCGGCGTCAACCGCCGCCAGCGCGTCGTCGAGTGTCGTGATGCCGCAGATTTTGACCCTGATCATGAGTTCACCCCGCGCGGCTGGCTGCTGAACTCGCGCACAGTGTCCGCCGTCCGCGCCGATTTGACCAGCGCCTCGCCGACCAAAACTGCATCCGCGCCGAGTTCGCCCATGTGGCGCACATCGTCGGCGCTGCGGATCGCGCTCTCGGCGACTAGCGTCACGCCACCGGGGATCAGGCGGGCGATCCGTCCGGTCGTGCTTAAATCCTCGTTGAACGTCCTCAAGTCGCGGTTGTTGACGCCGATCAGCGTCGCGCCGATCTTCAACGCCCGATCGAGTTCCGCCTCGTTGTGGACTTCGACCAGCGCCGACATGCCCAACGCGCTGATCAGCGCGTGCAGGTCTGCCATCGCGCTGTCTTCGAGCGCGGCAGCGATCAGCAGGATCGCGTCAGCGCCCGCCGCCCGCCCCTCGTAGACCTGATACGGGTCGATGACGAATTCCTTGCGCAAGACCGGCACGTCGACCGCCGCCCGCACCGCCCGCAGGTGATCGAGATGCCCCTGAAAGAACGGCTCGTCGGTCAGGACGGAGATCGCCGCCGCGCCGTTGTCAGCGTAGGTCGTGGCGAGGCGCACCGGGTCGAAATCCTCGATCAGCACGCCCTTGCTCGGCGAGGCATGTTTGACCTCGGCGATCAGCGCGACGGTGTCACGGCGCAGCGCAGCGGCGAAGTCGCGCGGCGGCGGCGCATTCCGCGCGTCACGCTCAACCGCCAGCCGGTCAGCACCCGCCGCGAACGCCGCCTGCAAATCATCCGCCTTGCGCGCCAGAATTTTGTCGAGGATGGTGTCGGTCTTGACGAACATTTATGTTCCCTTGCAGCAATTCCGCCCTCAATGACCCCACCCCCTTCCCTTGTGCAACCTTCGGTTGCACAAGGGAAGGGAGCCAAGCGAGTGGGGATGGGGTCGAACTGATAACTTCTTATGCTACCGCCTGCTGACCCAACTGCTGACTGCACGCGATCAGCGCGTCGAGCTTTCCGAGCGCCGCCCCGCTGTCGATCGTCTCGGCGGAGAGGGCGATTCCGTCATTCACGTTCGCGCACAAACCGCCCGCGACCAGCGCCGCCGCCGCGTTGAGCAGGACGACGTCACGTTTGGCGTCGCGGATTTCGCTCGACAGCACGCCGCGCAAAATCGCCGCGTTGGTCGGCGCGTCGCCGCCGAGCAGGTCGGAGATGTGCGCGCCGCGAAAGCCATAGTCTTCGGGAATCAGATCATAGCTCTCGACAGCGCCGTCGTGCAGGTGGCTGACGCGGTTCGGTCCGGTCGTCGTCAGCTCGTCGAGGTTGCCGTAACCGCAGACGACGAACGCCGAACGCGAGCCGAGTTCGCCGAGGACGCGCGCCAGCATGTCGGTCAAGTCAGGCGTGAACACGCCCATCAACTGGCGCGTCGCGCCCGCCGGGTTCGTCAGCGGACCGAGGATGTTGAAGATCGTCCGCACGCCCAGCTCGCGCCGAACGCCGATCGCGTGTTTCATCGCCGGGTGCAGCTTGGCGGCGAAGAGGAAGCCGATCCCGACCTCGTCAACACACTGTCCGACCTGCTGCGGCGTCAGGTCAAGGTTGACGCCCAACTCGCCGAGCACGTCGGCGCTGCCGCACTTGCTGCTGGCGGCGCGGTTGCCGTGCTTGGCGACGCGCAGACC
>JAEVZT010000583.1 GCA_023392115.1 Chloroflexota bacterium | reverse complement strand
ATCTTCCTGTTCCCGATGGCGCTGTCGTTCGTCGTGACCGGCGTGGTCTGGAAGTGGCTCTTCAACCCCGGCAGCGGGATCAACGTGCTGCCGACATTCCTCGGCTTGCCCGCCGGCAGCTTCCGCTGGTTCATCAGCGAAGACCGGCTGTTCCGCTTCTACTGGCAGGACTTGCCCGCCATCCTCGGGATCATCGTCATGGGCGTGTTTGTGCTGCTGGCACTGCTCTACTGGACGCGCAAACGGTCGCTGGTGGCGGCGGTGCTGGCGGGCGTCGCGCTGTTGATCATGGCATGGCTGACGATCGGCGATCCGAGCAGCATCATCGGCTTGGAGCGCCGCGAAGAACACGGTTTCAACGTCGCGCTGATCGCCGTCGTCGTCGCGGCGGGCTGGCAGATGTCCGGCTATACGATGGCGATGTATCTGGCGGGGCTGCGCGGCATCCCCGATGAGCTGCGCGAGGCGGCGCGCGTCGACGGCGCGACGGAAGCCGGCATTTACCGCCGCGTGATTTTCCCGCTGCTCGCGCCGATCACCCTGAGCGCGATGATCATCCTCGGTCACATCTCGCTCAAGATTTTCGACCTCGTCTATACGCTCGGCGGCGGCGACAACCTGTACATCGACATGCCGGGAATCAACATGTACTTCACGACCTTCCGCGGCTCGGACTTCGCCAAAGGCGCGGCGATCGCCACGATCATGCTGATCATGGTCGCCGTTGTCATCGTCCCCTATCTGGTCACCAGCCTGCGATCGGAGAAAAGCTTATGAGCGCCATCAGCCAACCCGCTTCGATCGCCGCGCGTTCGACGACCGCGCCCAGACCGACCCGGCGAGGGATCGGGCGCGTCATCATCTACGCGCTGCTGATTCTGGCGTCGATCATCTTCCTGATCCCGGTTTACATGGTGCTCGTCACCGGCTTCAAGAGCATCGATCAGGTCAGCCTGTCGACCATGTGGCAGTTCCCGACATCGTTCACGCTTGAGAGCTTCCAGCGCGCGTTTGAACGCCTGTCGCCCAACCTGCTCAACAGTATCATGCTCGTCGTACCGGCGACGATCATCTCGGCGATGCTCGGCTCGATTAACGGCTACGTGCTGTCGAAGTGGCAGTTTCGGGGGGCGAACATCATCTTCCCGCTGATGCTGTTCGGCATGTTCATCCCCTATCAGGCGATCCTGATCCCGCTGGTGCAGTTCCTGCGCTCGATCGGGCTGTACGGCAGCCTGTACGGGTTGATCCTCGTCCACGTCGTCTACGGCATCCCGATTACGACGCTGATCTTCCGCAACTACTACGCCGAAGTGCCGACCGAGATGCTCGAAGCGGGTGCGATCGACGGCGCTGGCTTTTTCGGCTTGTACTGGAACATCGTCCTGCCGATCTCCGCGCCGGGGTTCGTCGTCGTCATCATCTGGCAGTTCACGCAGATCTGGAACGAGTTCCTGTTCGGCGTGACGATTGCCCAGAACGCCCCGCCGATTACCGTCGCGCTGCAAAACCTCGCCGGCAGCCAGATCGTCGAGTGGAACGTGCAGATGGCGGGCGCGTTCCTCGCCGCGCTGCCAACGCTGATCGTCTACATTGTGCTCGGTCGCTACTTCATTCGCGGTCTGCTCGCGGGCAGCATCAAGGGGTAATTGACCCCACCCCCGTCCCCTCCCCGAATTCGGAGAGGGGAGAAAACCCAGACTGGTTTTTTAGCCCCTCGCCCCTGAATTTCGGGGTGGCAACCGAAGGTTGCACAGGGGGTTGGGGGTGAGGGGGTCAACGCCCCAACGCCGCGTTCATGAAGCCGGCAATGCGGCGCTCGTACTGCTCCGGCGCGGTCGACAGATAATTCCCGTGCACCGCGCCGGGGATTTCCCACAGCTTCACATTCGATCCGCCCCCGGCTTGCATCAGCCTCGCGCCCTCTAAGCCCGGCTCGTTCGTGCCGTAGAGCAGCAGCACGGGGCTGTCGATCGAGTCTATCACGGCGATCGGCTTGAGGACGCTCCAGTCGTGCCCGACGCTCAGACGGTAGCCGACGCCAACGCCCCACCGGAACAGCGTGCCGAAGCCGAGCGGCAGGTGCGCGGGGGCATTGGTTTCAACCTGCGCCGGGAAATCGTGATAGCCGCCCTGCGCTACGACCGCCGCGATCTGCGGATACTGCGCCGCCGCCATGATCGCTGTCGCTCCGCCCATCGAGAAGCCGTGAATCCCGACCTGCCCGACATCGGCGCGCCCTGACAGGTAATTCAGCGCGTCGCCGACTGCGTCGACTTCCAGATAGCCGAGCGAGTTGGTCACCGGAGCGACGCAGCCGCGCGCGCTGTAGGTCAGGACGTGGAAACCGGCGCGCTGGTAAATGGCGATCTCGTCGATCCGGCTGCCGCGCGCCGCCGATCCGGTCGGGACGGCGATCACCGTGCGCCCGTCAGAGTTCGTCCCTGCGTCAGCAGGGATGAAATAGGCGTCTGTATCGACGTTGAATTCTGACAGGGGAAAGCGGATATCCTCGTAGGGCAGCCCGAACGCCGCCGGATCAGCGCCGGAGACGCAGCCGGGCGCGGTCAGCGTCAAGGCGAACACCCCGCCGAGTAGAAACGGCACGCCGATCAAGAGCGCGGCGCTGATCATCAGCGCCGCGCGAATGACAAAGACGACCCGCTGGCGCGGCGTGCATTCGGCGGGGTGCTGCATCGAGCGCGCGCGTTACTGCGCGACGCCCCAGAAGCGGACGGTCGTGTCCGCCGCGCTGACCAGCAGCGAACCGTCAGTTGCGAACGCCAAATCGCGGATCAGGCTGTCGTGCGCCTCCCAGCGCGCCAATTCACTGCCGGTCGCGGCGTCGAGCAGGACGACGGCGAAAACTTCCTCGCCCGTCAAGCCGCCGCTGAACGGCACGCCGCCCGCCACCGCGATCACCGATCCGTCGGGGCTGTAAGCGATCGCCGAAACGACCTCGCTCGCCGCCGCGTCGAACACCTGCACATTGAACGACTCGCTCGGCTGCGCGGCAGCCTGCCACAGATGGACGCTGCCGTCCGGATAGCCGATCGCCAGCAGCGAGCCATCGCCGTTGAACGCCATCGGCGTGCCGACGAAATGGCGGATCTCGCTCGTCGGGATGCGCGTCACCTGCGTCTGCGAAGCGGGATCCCAGACGAAGACTGCCATCGTCCCGCCTTCGAACGTGTCGGTCGCCATCCGCGATCCGTCGGGGCTGAAGGCGAGGTTGGATACATCACTGGGATGGCTAAACTGCGCGATGATCTCGTTCGACGCGACGTTATACAGCGGCATGTCGACGCGAACGAAATCCATGCCGCCGGTCGTCGGCGCGAGACCGAGCAGCGCTGTATCGCCGGGGCTGAAGGCGAAATTGCCGACGCCAAGTGGGTTGTTGTTGGCATCAACCGGCGCCGTCAGCTCGAACAGCGGCTCGCCGGTCGCGCCGTCGCGCACCTGCACGTAAGGCGGCGTCGAGAAATCTTCGGAGAATTCGAGCGTCGCCAGATAATCGCCGAAGCCGCTGATGGCGACCGGGTAACCCGCCCAGCCGGTTTCGACGTCGACCAGCGGCGTCAGGGTTTCGGTGGGCAGATCATAGGTGTAAAGATGCGTCCCGGCGCGCACCGCCAGCGTTCCGTTACCGGCGACGGCAACGCGCGGGATTCCGACGACAAGCCGCCCGAGTTCGGCGACCTGCGCCGCGTTCCCCGCCGTGATCGGCGCGCGGTTGGTCGTCAGCGTCGTTTCGATCATCGGCACGCAGCCGAACAAGTCCTGCTGCCCTGCCTGATCGGGACACGTATCATAGTTGTCCGGCACGCCGTCGCCGTCGGCATCCGGGCAGCCGCCGAGTTCAGCTACGCCCGCGCCGTCGGGGCAGGCGTCATAGAGATCGGGCACGCCATCGCCGTCGGCATCCGGCGCGGCAACGCCTTCGGGACAGCCGAGATTTTCCATCGTCCCGGCTTGATCGGGGCAGGCGTCGGCGAAATCGGCAACGCCGTCTCTGTCGGCATCCGGCGGACAGCCGTCAACGCCTTCGCCAAACTCGCGCGGGCAGGCGTCATCGGCGTCGGGGATGCCGTCCATGTCAAAATCGGGCGTGATCTCTGCCGGGCAGCCGTTGTTGTCCGGCGATCCCGCTTCGGTCATGCAGCTGTCGACCGGATCGGCGACGCCATCCGCGTCGACATCAGGGAAACTCTCGCTGGTGCAGCCGTTGAAGTCGGCGCTGCCCGCTTCGCCGGGACAGTAGTCAAGCAGATCGGGCACGCCGTCGCCGTCGCTGTCCGCCTGCTGGGCGAACCCGACTGAGGCGAGCAGCAGACACAGGCACAGGCATAAAAGCGTGCGACTCACGCGCATGAATGTCTCCTTTAGCTGAAGCCGTCCACCTGAAATATACTCCGTCACAGACCTTTGGGACAACTGCCGCCGCGGAATGCGCTGATCCTGAGGTAGACTTGAAGGCGTTTGAGGTATACGGCTGCACTCACGACTTTGGAGCATCCATCATGAGCGTTGTCAGTTTTGGCGAACTGTTGATCGATTTTGTCGCGTTGGAGACAGGCGTCACCGTCGGCGAAGCGTCAGGTTTCCAGAAAGCACCGGGCGGCGCGCCGGCGAACGTCGCCGTCGGCGTGGCGAAGCTTGGAC
>JAEVZT010000631.1 GCA_023392115.1 Chloroflexota bacterium | reverse complement strand
CCGTGAGGGCGTCCGCCGTCAAGCCTTTTATAAGGAAGGCAGGTTCCTCGACGGGCTGATCATGGCGATCATCTTCGACCGCTGACGCCGCGCGCCTATCCCCCGCGCAAATCCATCCTATACTGGAATAGAGACGGCGTATCGTAGGGCAATCGTCAGGATCATTCGCGCTCATTGCGGCGTCTGCTTATAACAGGACTCATACACAGAGGGGGGATTTATCATGAGGGGGGTACTCAGAACAATCCTCATGCTCACGCTGCTGCTGACAGCGTGTACGCTCAACGCCGAACCGCCGACGCCGACGCCGACCGTTGAGCCGACCGACGGCTCGGCATTTATCGACGCGCGCGATCCAACGGCGGCAGCGTCGGCAACGCCGCAGGCGACGGCGACGACCGCGCCGACACCGGTCAGGCTGGCGAACTGCAACATTCGCACCGACTGGTTCATCTACATTGTCTACCCGGGTGAGACGTTGAGCCGCATCGCCCAGCGGTCGGGGACGACGACGGCGATTCTGGCGAGCGCCAACTGCCTCGCCAACCCGAACCTGATCTTCGCCGGGCAGGCGCTGCGCGTGCCGGTCTTGCTGCCGCCGCCCGCCACTCTCACGCCGACGACGCCGAGCACCGGCACGAGCGGATCGGTTGTGCCGAGCCCGTTCGTGCGGATCGTCAACGGGCAGTACGAACTTGTGCCGGACACGACGGTGAATTTGAGCTGGGCGGTCAACGCCTCGGGCTTCACGCGCGTCGAGTTTTACGCCGGAGCGTCGCTGATCGGGACGGATACGTTCTTTGGCGACGGCGTTGGCGTGAATTTCCTCGTGCCGCGCAACCTCGTCGCCAACCTGTCAGCCATCGCCTATCAGGGGAACAATGTTGTCAGGCGGACGGCGCAGGATACCGCCGTCTTCGCCCAGCAAAGCCCGCCGGTGATCGGTGGGGGTACGGCGCTGACGGTCGCGCCGTATGCCGACTTCAACAACAACACGTTCGTCCTGCAAACTGGAGTCGACGTGACATTCGCGTGGAACGCGACCTTCCCCGCGCAGACGCAGCGCGTCGACTTCATCCTAACGCCGCCGGGGGGCGGCGCGGCGGTGACGATGGGGACGGACACAAACCTCGCCGACGGCGCGCAGATCGTCTGGAACGTGCCCGAAGGCGCGTCGGGGACGGTGACGGCGGTCGCGGCGTTTTCGGGCGGTTTCCCGTCACAGTCGAGCGACAGCTACTTCATCGTCACGCAGGAGGAGGTCAACGCGCCGCCGTGAGATTGAGGGCTCCGCCGGAGGCTAAAGCGCTCCGGCAAGCTCAAAGTTCCTGTAAGCCGGCAGTTTAGCCCCGTGAACGGGGCTTTTTCATGTAGCCCGACGCTTTAAGCGTCGGGCGGCACAGCAGGGTGAGGAGAATATACGTTTAATCCGCTATCTGTTCCAGATGCTCGTCTTTGTCGAGCAGGCGGCGGTAGGTCGCCTGAAGCGTGAGCGCGTCGGCGGTATGGAAGGGCAGCGGTGCTTCCACGCCGACCGTGCCGCCCGCGCCGTAATCGATGAAAGCTTGCAGGAGTTCCCGGTAGCGCAGATCGCCCTCGTTCAGCGGGACGTGTTCCTTTTCGCCCTTCGGCGTGTAGGCGATGCTGCTCATGTGGAAGTGCAACCGCTTCATGCCGTCTTCGCCCAAGCCGTCGCGCAGGCGGCGCAGCGCGTCGGCGAATTCGTCGTAGCTGTTGAACGATCCATCGCCGGTGCGGGCGTGCAGATGCGCCCAATCGACGCACGGCAGGACGCCGGGCACGTCGCGGCTCAACTGGATCACCTCGTCGAGCGTGCCGAACATGGCGGACTTGCCCATCGTCTCCGGGCGCAAAGTCACCTCGACGCCTTCCTCGCGCAGGATGCCCGTCAGTTCGATCAGCTTTTCTTTCGCCCGCTCGTAGACCTGTTCGGGCGGCTGACTGTGATAGCTGCCGGGGTGAAAGACGATGTCATACGCGCCCGCCTTGTAGCCCGCGCGCGCGGCGGCGAGCAGGCGGGCGTCGCTTTTTTCCATCAATTCGGCTGTCTGGCTGTTCAGGTTGATGAAGTACGGCGCGTGGACGCTGAGCGAAATGCCGCATTCCTCGCTCGTGGCTTTGATCTGGGCGCAGGTGGCGTCGGTGACGCGGACGCTCTGCACCCACGCGATTTCGAAATGCTCTAAGCCCAGCTCGCGGATGTGCTTGATCGCGGCGGGCGTGCCGCTTTCGCGCGCCGTCTGCGGCGATCCGACCGTGCCGAAGCGTAAAAACTCGTTTGGGTGTTTTTCCACAGCGACGAAATCCCCGGTTTGTGCGTATAAGGGTTAAGCTAAGCGCTTCATTCTAACATATCCGGGGCTGCCGTTATGGATTCGCAACTCGCCTATGTCCGCCGCCACCCGCTGACCACGGCGGCGCTCGCCTTCGTCATCGTGCTGATCCTGTGGCACGTGCCGCAGTTGAGCTTTCTGCTCTATCCCCTGCGGCTGTTCGTCACCTTCGTCCACGAATCGGCGCATGGATTGGCGGCGCTGATCACCGGCGGGCGCTTCGAGAACTTCGTCATCTTCGCCAACGGGTCGGGCGTGGCGACGACGGCGGGCGGTTCGCGCGAGCTGATCCTTCCGGCGGGCTACCTCGGCGCGGCGCTGTTCGGCGCGGTGTTGTTCTACATCGCCAACACAGTCCCGTATCCAAGAACAATTGCGCTTGTGCTAGGCATCCTCGTCGGCGTGATCACCATCCTGTACACCCCCTTGCTGTCGACGGGATTCTTGGTCGGCATCGGCTTCGCGGCGGTCTTGATCGCGCTGTGGCGCTGGGCGGACAGGAATATCAACCTGCTCGTGCTGAACGTGCTGGCGATGATCACCGGCTTGAACGCCGTTCTCGACCTGCTGACGCTGGTCAATAACAGTCAGATCGGCATGGGCGCGGTGCGCAACGACGCCGCCGCGTTCTCGGCACAGGTCGCGCCGATCGTGCCGCCAGTGATCTGGGCGCTGCTGTGGGCGGCTCTGGCGCTGATCATGCTCGGTGCGTCGCTCTATTTCAGCGTCATTCGCCCACTGCGGAAGGGCGATGCAACGCGCTGAACTGTCGCTGCGTATAATGGATACAAACGCGCGTTAGTAGGAGTCCGTCTCATGCGTGAGCGAATGGTTGCTACTCTCGGTATCTGGTTTGCGCTGGCGCTGGCGATCGACCGCATCCTCGGCAGCCTGAGCTATTACGTTTCCATTCCGATGGAACCGATTGAAGGCACGACGCTTGACGGCGGCGTCCAGTTTTTTCCGAATTTCCGCACGGA
>JAEVZT010000557.1 GCA_023392115.1 Chloroflexota bacterium | reverse complement strand
GCTCCGATCCCATCATCCCCGGCACGAAGACGATCGGTTGCCTGCCCTCCTTGGCGGCGCGGGATTCTTCCACGATCGTCAGGTCGCTGGACGTAAAGCCGGGCTTGTAGATGATCTCAGCGCCCCCAATGCGGATCGTTTCGCCCGGTTTGAGGACACGTTCGGTGATCCGCTCAGCGCCGGCATAGATGCCGTTGGCGCTGTCAAGGTCGCGGATGATGAAGGCACTGCCCCGGCGTTCGACCCGCGCATGATGCCTTGACACCTTTGGGTCGTCGAGGAAGATGTCATTGTCGCCCTGCCGCCCGATACTCAGCGCGTCGCCATCAAGGGCGAGTTCCCATGTCCGGCTGATAGAACGAATCGCGAGCCGCGGCAGGCTTGTATCGTTGACGGAAACCGGAACGGCGCTGGCGACGATCGTCGCGTTGACCTGCGCCTCGCTATCCAGCGCGATCACTTCGGGGGTGGCATCGGCGCTGGTGGGAATGAGGCGGACGGTCGTCGTGCCGATCATGACAACATCGCCCGGGTTCAACGTCGTTTCCGTGACGCGAACGCCGTTGACGCTGATCCCATTCGCCGAACCTAGGTCGGTCAGGGTGCAGCCTGCGGCGCTGACGTCCAGCCGGGCGTGCGCGCGCGATACCCAGTCGTCTTGAAGGATGATGTCGCTGTTCGCACCGCGCCCGAGCGTAAACTGTCCGTGCGTGATCTCCAGCTCGCGTTCCACGCCAGACGGCGCGGTAATGATGAGCTTGCCGGCGACCGGCGCGGGTGGCTGCGACTCCATCATCCCCTCCTCAAGACGCTGGCTCAAGCGCGATTCGCTGCGGGATGCAGACGCCCACTCAAGACGTTGAGTGGGCGCAAGTTATCGACTATTTGCCCATTATAGGAGTCGCGCGCCGGCGCGCAAATCGCCTGTAGCTAGACGGCGCAGCTGTCGTCGGTGCAGGTTGGCGCGTCGTCCTTCGCGCTGATCAGCTCGACGACCGGATGCGTGTCCGCCCATGCCCGTTCGAGCGCCGTGGTGAACAGCTCCGCAGGCTGCGCGCCGGAAACCGCGTACTTCTCGGCGAAGACGAAGAACGGCACGCCGGTCACGCCGATCATCTGAGCGCGGCGGATGTCCGCATGAACGGCGTCGGCATAGGCATCGCCCGACAGCATGTGCCGGACTTCGGCGGCGTCCAGCCCGACTTCACTCGCCAGCCGCGCCAGCGTCTCGTGATCGCTGACGACCTGCCCCTCGGTGAAATACGCGCGCTGAATCCGCTCTTTCATTTCGCCCTGCACGCCGCGATCGGCTGCCAGATGGAGCAGGCGGTGCGCGTCGAACGAATTGACGGGGCGCGTGCCCTCAAAGCGGTAGTCAAGCCCTTCTTCAGCCGCGAGCATGGTAATACGCTCGTGCATCTCAACCGACTGCTGGCGGCTCATGCCGTACTTCTTCATCAGCAGATCGAACGAGTTGCCGCTTGGGGCGGGCGACGCGTTCGGATCAAGCTGGAAGCTGCGCCAGACAATTTCGACCTGATCGCGGTGTTCAAACTGCTCTAGCGCGGTTTCAAAGCGGCGGCGACCAATGTAGCACCACGGGCAGGCAATGTCTGACCAGATTTCGACCTTCATGTGTATCCCTTCCTAGGTAACCGATAAACCAAACTCACGCTGCACTGACAACATGTATCGTCAGCCGTAAAACCTACACACCCGCCAAGTTTCGGGCGCGTTCGGCGGAGACAAGTTCCCGCGCCGCCGGGGCAACCTCGTTGGCGAACAACTCAATCGACGCGGCGTCATCGGCGGCGAGGATGAAGCCGCTGATGCCGTGTTCCAGCGCCAGCCCGGCGATGTCTTCCGCCCACTGCTTCGGCGGACCGTTGAACAGGGACCGTCCCACGCTGGCAAATTCGCCGGTGATGTTCAACAGCCGGCGCACGGCGGACGGATCGCGTCCTGCCGCCTGCGCGCCCTCGTCGATCCGCGCATTCATCGCTTGCAGCTCGGGCAATCCGCCCTTGATGTAGTTGAGCGACGGCAGCCAACCATCGGCGATTTGTCCGGTCAGCTTGAGAATCCTCGGCTTGTACGCGCCGATCCAGATGCCGATCTTATGCGCCGGGGCGGGACCGCGTTTCGCGCCCTTGACCTGATAGTACTCGCCGTTGAAACGCACGCCGCTGCGCTCGTCCGTCGCCCAGATTTCGCGTATGATGTGAATCGCCTCTTCGAGCGCGGCGATCGACTGTCCCGGCGTTAAGCGCCGCCCGCCCATCGCCTCGATCGCGTCCCAGAACGCGCCCGCGCCGATGCCCAGTTCAACCCGCCCGCCGCTGAGTAAATCAAGGCTGGCGGCGCTGCGAGCGAGGACGGCGGGCTGCCGCAGCGGCAGATTGAGCACGTTCGGGCTGACGCGAACGTTTTTAGTGCGCGCCGCCACAAACGACAGCAGCGTCCACGTGTCGTAAAATCGCGGCTGGTACGGGTGATCCTGAAAGGTGACAAGATCAAGCCCCGCGCGGTCAGCCACCATCGCCAGTTCGACGGCGTGCATGGCGGGTTGGGCGAGCGGCGTTGTGAACGTGCCAAACAGCAGATCGTGTCCGTAATCGGTCATGGCATACTCCTGACTACGCCTTGCGGCGCGATGTTGAAGTTGTCGCGGAAGAGGTTGTCGGGGTCGTAGCGTGCCTTCAATTCGCGCAGTCGTTCGAGTGTTTTCGCCGGGAAAGCGTCGTTCAACCGCTCCGGTCGTCGGTCGGTTTCAAAGCTGATGTACAGCCCATCGAAGTAGCGCGCCAGTTCGTCCCACTGGCTGTTGACGCGCTGGCTGCTCGTGCCGAATGCCGCCACCGAGAAATTCGCCGAGCGGTTGGCGTAAGCGGTCGCTTCCGGCGGGACGTCGGCGACAGCGCCGCCAACCGAGCGAATCTGGAAGAAGTACACCGCGCCGCTGCGGATCAGCCGTGCGGCAGCGTCGGCGAATTCCGGCGTGATGTGTTCGACCAAACCGGAGCGCCCGATTGGCTCGCCCTGCCCGTCGTGATCGCCGCCCTGCGCATTCGCCATCAAACCGGCATACGGCGTGATGACGACGCGCTGATCGTACATCGGCGCGATGTTCGCGAGCGGCTGAAGCCTGTCGATGATGATCTCGGGCTTGTCGGACGCGACGACCGCCATCACCTGCGCGATCATCGACTGCCCCCGGCGCGGCGCGCCCATGATCAAGAAGCTTGTCAGGTCACGCGGCGACGCCTCGACAACCGCGCCCCACTTCTCGAGAAAGTCCGCCGGGTCGCCCGCGTCAAATACAAACTGCCCCCAGCCGACCTCGCCGACCTCGTCGGCTTGGAATTCGAACGACGTCACGATGCCAAAGTTTCCGCCCGCGCCGCGCACAGCCCAGAACAGATCCCGGTTTTCGCTATCGCTGGCGCGCACAATCGACCCATCCGCCAGCACCATCTCGACAGCGCGCAGGTGATCGATCGTCAGCCCGTGCAGGCGCGACATCCATCCGATGCCGCCCGCCGTCGCCAGCCCGCCAACGCCGACGCCGCCGTAATCGCCAGAGCTTAACGCCCATCCGTAGGGTGCGAGCGCGGCGGCAACGTCCATCCAGCGCGCGCCCGGCTCAATGCGCACGCGGCGCGTCGCCTTGTCGAGCACCTCGATCCGGCTGAGCTTCGACAGGTCGATGACTATGCCGCCGTCGTTCGTCGACCGTCCGCTGATGCCGTGTCCGCCGCTGCGGATGCCGAGCGGCAGGTGCGCATGGGCGCGGGCGAAGGCGAGCGCCTGCACGACTTGATCGGTGTCCTTGACCTGAAAGACGATACCCGGCGCGCCGCCGCGTATGTACGTCGACTTAACGCGCCCGTAACCCGCATCCCCCGGCTCGATCACCGCGTCCGTGAGCGATGCCGGAACGCCGTCATAGTCAATCCCCGAACGGCGTTTCGCGCGCACCGAGGCGCGGCGCATCGCCCGCGTTGAAAACCCGCCCGGAAGCGCGCGTTCAGCCGCCTCGCGCAGTGCCGGAGCAACTTCACGGGCAAACTGCTCCATCGTCGCTTCGTCGTCAGTCATCAAGATGAACGTGCTGATGCCATCCTCGACAACCAGCGGCAGCAGATCATCGACCCACTGTCCGCTCGTGCCTTCGAGAAAACCGCCGCGCTCCGTCGAGAAGCGCCCGGCGATATTGGCGAGGCGGCGAATCTCACGCGGATCTCTGCCCGCTTCGACTGCGGCTTGGTCGATGATCCGGTTACCCGCCTTGAGATCGCCCGGTTTCATGTACGTGAGCGTCGGCAGCCAACCGTCCGCCTTGCGCCCGATCAGGCGCAGCATGCGCGGTTTGACCCCGCCGACCCAGATCGGGATGTCGTGTACTGGAACGGGTCCCGGCTGCGCGCCGTTGAGGTCATAGTAATCTCCCTCATAGCGCAGACGCGGCACGCCGCCAACGTCGAGCATGGCGCGAATCACGTCGATCGCTTCGCCGAGCGAGTCGACAGCCTCGCGCGGGGACAGCCGCGGACCACCCATCGCGGCGATGCCGTCCCAGTACGCGCCGGCGCCGAGCGCGAGCGCAAGGCGACCGCCCGAAAGCAGATCGAGACTCGCCGCCGAACGCGCCAGCACCGCCGGCGGTCGCAGCGGCAGATTGATCACATTTGCCGATAGATGGATGCGCTCGGTTTGACCGGCGACCCATGCGAGAAGCGTCCATGTGTCGAGATATGCCGATTGGTAGGGATGGTCTTGGAACGTAACCAAATCATAGCCGAGTGCTTCGCTGCGCTTTGCCAGCGCGACGACCGTCTCCGGCTCCTTGTTCAGCGGCGTGATAAACGTGCCGAACTGAAGCGGGTGACCGTAGTTCATCGATTCAGTTTCCCGTTGGTTGATTTGACCCTCAATTATAGCGGTCGCGCCCCGCTCAGGTCGATGCGCCATTTGGCGTATATCGCCGCCGCGTTCGCCTCACGGCGTCGGGCAGAAGGGCAAGCCCCGCGCGTTCCACGCCAGCGGCGCGAGGAACATCTTGCGCGGCCAGCACCCATCGGGCAAGCCCGCCATGATCAGCATGTCCTGATCCGGCACTTTGGCGCAGTGACCGGGCGACGTGAAGCCGGGGATTTGCCCCGGACTGACGACGAAATGCCCATCCTGCACGCTGTCCCGCCACGTGCCGTCAGGCTGGCGCACCGCCGCGCCGACGAAGTACTGGTGCGAAAAGTTGCCGCCACTGTAAAGCACGACATCCGGCGACAGGATCACCGGCGCTTCAACCGTGTGCCACTTGGCGGTCTGCCCCTGCTCCCAATCGATGCCGGGGATGTGCTTCCACGGCATGACGCGCTGCGACTCGTAGACGTGGTAGTCGGTCGTCGCGCGCAGGATTGGTTGGAGCGGTTCGAGCAGGTGCGACAGGTCATCGCTGATCGGCGCCCAAGCGATGCCCGTGCCGAACGGCTCGTCGTCGACGTAATCGGTCGCGCAGGCGAACATCAGCCGCCCATCGACCAGCTGCACGTCAGGATCGATAAAAAAGGATTGGTTGTCGTCACCGCCCGGCGTGATGCAGCGGACTGTCTTGTAGGGTCCCGCCGGCTGATCCGCCAGCGCGAGGTAGATACGGTGACCGATGTGGGCGGCGTCGCCCGCGCTGCCGAGCGAGCGCGAGTAGAGCATCGCCCAGCCGACTATCTCGCTGAAGCCTACCCACGCCGCCCAGTGTGCGGCGTCCGCTTCTCGCTCCAGCGCCATGCCGAGATAACGCACTTCCGCGAAATCCAGCGATGCCTCGTAGGTCGCAAACGCGCCCGTTTGATCCTGTGCCGTCGTGAAGGTCAGGTAGCGGTCGCCGTCGCGCACCGGAAACGGATCGCCCTGATCATGAGAATCGTCGCTCAGTAACGGTTGGTAAAACCTCATCCTGCTGAAACCCCTTATCCGCCTCTTGTGCCACAAAGCGATAGATTATGCAGGCGATCCGGGGATTCAGCTATTCGGTTACCCTTTTACCGCGCCGAGCGTTAAGCCCCGCACAATATAGCGCTGCACAAAGAGGGAAAGGATTACCGGCAGTGCGACCGCGATCAGCATGCGCGTTGCGACGAATCCGAAATGAATGCCGCGAACAGTCCCTGTACTGGCAACCAGCACGGTATAGGGACGGGCATTGCGGCTCGTCAACACATTGGCAAACAGGAATTCATTCCAAGCGAACGCAAAACAGATAATGGCGGCGGCAGCCAGCGCCGGGGCGGCAAGCGGCAGCGCAACTCGCAGGAATATTTGCAAATAATTCGCGCCGTCCACGAGGGCTGCTTCCTCTAGCTCCTTGGGGAAATCCGCAAAGAAGTCGCGCATGATGAGAATGGCGAAGGGCAATACAAATGTCGTATTGACGATGATCATGCCCGGAACCGTGTCAATCAGTTGGAGATTTTGCAGCAGCAGGAAAAATGGAATGAGCGTCGCAACAGGCGGCAGAAAGCGCTGAGACAGCACCCAAGACACTAAATTGCGGTTGCCGATCCCGTAGCGGAAGCGCGCCAACCCGTAACCAGTCGCCGTCCCCATGATGACGGCAAGGAGGGTGGAGCCAATCGAGATGAGGGCGCTGTTCGTCAACGCTTTCGATGTTTCCGCCCAACCCAGCCCCAGTTCTGCACTCCAGTTTTCCAAGGAAGGCTGAAACTGGAGGAAGGGGATCAGCGTCGGTTCAAGCGCTTCACGCTGGTTTTTCAATGAGGTGATGAGCGCCCAGACGAATGGGTAGAGCGCGACCAGTGTCACGACAATGACAGCAGCCCACAGCAAGACACGGCTGACATCAAGATTGAATCCGGCACGATTACCACGGCGAGTGGCGGCGATTCTTGTTGTTACCATAGCTCACGCTACTCCACGTTAAATCGTTCACGAACGCGCCAGAAGTAAATAGACGAGATGATAATTGCCAGTATGACGAGCAGGTAAGCTAACGACGACGCATATCCGAGGTCAAAGTTTCGCAAACCGGTGATGAACGTGTAATACGAGTAGGTTTGGGTTGCTGACCCCGGTCCGCCGCCGGTGAAGGACAGGGGAATATCGAGAATCTTAAAGGTTTCCACAAGCCGCAGCAGCGCCACAGTTCCTAACGCCGGCGCGATGAGAGGCAACGTGATGTGGCGAAAAAGCTGCCAAGCGGAACTGGTATCCAGCCGCCCGGCTTCGTACAACTCGTCCGAAATGGACTGCATGGCAGCCAGAATGACGATGAATACAAACGGCGTCCACTGCCATACATCAAGGAGCAGCACCGCTACCCGCGCCCATAGTGGATGAATTAACCAAGGGACACCTGTGCCGCCGAGGCTCGTAATCATCGTGTTCACCGGACCATCGGTTTCGTTAAAGATGACTTTGCCGAGGAAGCCGAGCGCGATCGGCGCGGCGAACAACGGCATCGTTAACACGCTGCGTAAGCGGCGAATTCCGGGCAGATCATGGTTGAACAGCCAAGCGACAAAGGTGCCAAAAACGAGGGTCAGTAACAGCCCGCCAACGGACAAGAAGACGGTTGTGACAACCGTTTCCCCAACACGCACATCGCTGAAAATCCGGCGATAGTTCTCAAGCGCAATGAAACTAGCATTTCGACCAAGGCGCCAGTTGGTAAAGCTGAGAAACAACGAATAAAGGAGAGGAAAAAGGGTGAATAACAGAATCCATGTGACCCCGGGTGCAAGGAAGAACAGCCTTGCGCGGCTCTTGTTCCGCAGCATATGGTTAACCCCAGTCCATTAGGTTGATGTCCGTCCGCGGCAAGGTCGGACAAGGTGCTGTGGGGGCGGTGGTTGACTCGCCCCCACATGCATTTAATTCAGGTGTTCGAGAACGCGGTTAGGGTTGGTAGCCGATCGCCTCTCGGTAGACTCTTAACTGTGCTTCGCGTCCAAGATCATTCGTCACCTGATCCCATTCCTCTGCAGCAGCGTTGAGGGCTTCTTCAGCGCTCGACTGCCCGGTCATGGCTTGCGCCAAACGGGTATCAAGGATCTCCCAGTATTGGGGTGCTCCGGGGATTCGCAGGTAAGTCTGCGTCGTGGGGAAGCTGAACAGGTTTTCGCCGTAAGCTGTGATGAACTGTTCGGCGTCGCTGGCGTTATAACCCGCGCTGACGTAATCCTCAATCGTGGCATTGCCGCCGGCATCTTCAAACAGGTCGTCCAGCGTGCCCGGATCGATACCCGTCCAGCCGTAGGTGACGTTCCAGAAACGGATTGCGGGCGTAGCCTGCATTGCCAGCAAGTAATATGCCAAGTCTTGGTTTTCACTGGCGGCTGAAATAACGCCATGCCACGACCCACCGATCGTGTTACCGACGCAGTTCGGGTTTTCCGTATCAGTGACGAACTCGCCGGTTTCACGGTCATACCACGTGTCTGAACATGGAATACGTGCTGCGCCAAGGTTACCCATGATCGTCGAGGCGTTCGGGTCTTCCGCCAGCGAACCAACATCGCCCCACGAGAAGGTGGCAATCGCATTGCCGGTCAGGAAGTTATCCCAAGCCGTACCGAGATCCCAGCCAAACTGCGCCTCGGGTCCCGTTGCCGCCAGCTCCTGCAAGTATTCGAGCGCCGCAACGTGACCGGGTTGATTGATCAACGGGGTCATGTCGTCCGGGTCGAACCAATAGATGTTATCGTACTTCGTTACGGCGGTAGGATCATCGCCTACGGCTGGAGTGATGGCAAACCGGGCAGACAACGCCATGAAGAGGAAGAAGCCCTGCCCACCGCATTGCAGGTGCAGACTGATACCGTCGTCCGGGTCGCCGTCG
>JAEVZT010000495.1 GCA_023392115.1 Chloroflexota bacterium | reverse complement strand
GCTCCGTACGCGCTGGCAGCCGATCGCCCTGCAAATGCCTGTCGATCGCCTCGATCAGCGCGGGAACGCCCGCCGTCGAGCCGACGAGCGCGAGCGTCTGCGCCAGCAACACCCGGCGCGCGCCTTGGGCATTGGCGATCGCCGCCTTAAGCAGCGGGATCACCCGCTCACCGGCGCAGCAGATCTCGACCAGCGGGATCAGCCCTTCATAGAGGTCAGTCAGCTCCATGTCGGAATAGGCGATCAGCGGTTTGTCGGCGGGCAGGGTGTCGATCATCTGCCGCAGTTCGGCATCGGTGTAGCCGATCGGTTCGAGCTGCCGCGTCAGGACGTCGGGCGGCAGGATCGACTCGTCGACGAGCCGCGCCTGAAGCCGCTTGATGTCGATTTCGCGCAGCCCGTGATCCCCGCGCACCACCTGTGCCGCCGCGATCCCCGCGACGCCGCCGAGGTTTTCGAGGTCTGCCTGCATCCGAATGGCCGGTAAAGCGTCATGCGTCGCCGAAAAGGCCTTACCGACAACGAGGATATTCTCAAGCCCGCGCGGCAGAAGCGCCCGGTACGGGATTTCGATCTCCAAATTCGGCGGGATTAAGCCGATCCGCAGCCAGTCCGAGCCGGTATGCCCCTTCACGTCGTGGTTGCTAAAGGCGACGTTGACGACGTCGTCCCAGCGCCGCTGACGCAACTGGTCGGTCAGCGTCAGCACAATGTCCGCCTTGATGTGGCGGCTCTCGCGCGGGGCGACGTAGATGCCGTGATCGTGCATGTCGCCGTCCCTGCCCCGCCTGCGCCCCGCCAGTATCGCCCGCGTGTAATCCTCGACGTTCGACACGTCGACCATGCTCGTGAAGTGGTTGCGCGTCAGACCGGGGCGCGTAAACTGCGCCAGCGCATACCACATGGTGATGTGATCGCGCTCGTCTCCGTAGACGTAATCCGCTCCGGCGAAAGCGGCAGCATCACCGTCGCCGCTGGCATCGATCACGACCCGCGCGCGGATGATCGTCGCGCCCGCGCGAGTCGCCACGACCACACCGCGCACCGCATCGCCTTCGACAAGCACGCCGATCACGTAACTGTTGAACAGCAGTTCCGCGCCGCGCGCTTCGGCTTCCTTGAGCAGCGCGTAGCCCTTCGCCTCGATGTTCCACTTGGGAATCAGCCCCTTCGGTGGCGGCTGCTTAAGCTCGACGTGCATGTCGGTGATCAGGCGCATCATCTGCTCGGAAAAGCCGATCCGCCTGCCGAACCAGTAGCTGTGAACGCCGCCGTAGGTGCTCGTGCCGCCGAGTCCCGGGTTCATCTCGACCAGCGCCACGCGGACGCCCTCGCCCGCCGCCGTGATCGCCGCGACAGCGCCGCTCGTCCCGCCGCCGACGACAAGCACGTCGACTTCACGCACGACCGGCAGCGAGGGCGGCGATACTGAGACGCGCTCGTAGGGGAATCCGCGCTGCGGGCTGTACGGCTCGCGGATTTGGAGACTTTGCCCCTCACCCCCCAACCCCCTCTCCCACGTAGACGGGGAGAGGGGGCGACTCACGTTGCTTTTGTCCCTCTCCCCGCTTGCGTGGGAGAGGGACGGCTTGCGTAGCAAGCAGGGTGAGGGGAGTTGTGCGATGAACCGCCCTAACGCCGCGCCGACCTCGCTGGTGTACACAGGATCGTAAAACCGGCGCTGCGTGTCATCGCTTTTGGACACCGACTCGTTCAGATACCACAGCCCGCGCACATTCCCCGCGCAGTCGAGCGCGTTGAGATCGGTGGCGAGCGGCACATCTGCGAGCGACCGCGTCCATTCTAGACGGCGCGCGGACGCGGCGAAACGCGGCGCGTGCATCCCGTACAACTCGTAAGATGCCCCGGCGAGATAGGCGGATTCAAACGCGGGGGCGTCGCGGGCAAGCGCGGCGGCGATCGCCATGCTCACGTGACGCGCCGCCGTTTCGCGCGCCGACAGCGAGAAACCGTCGCCAAACGCGAACGGCAGCGTCAGCGGGCACTCAACCAGCACATGCCCCTGATCGCGGTAGCCGCGATGCAGGGTGAGCTGCTGCCCGTCGATAGTCAGCGGCGCGTTCAGGTCAATTCCCGCGCCGACGTTGGTGTATTCGAGCGTCCGCCTGTACGGGAAATCTCCACGGGGTACAGGCTCGAGAATCGCGCCCGTGATCTGCGCGGCGAGCGCCGTTTCCGTCGCGTCGATCAGCAGGCGGCAGCGGATGAACTGGCGCCCCGACTTGTTGCCGATGATCACGCCGCAGATTTCGCCGTCACGCGTCTCCACGCCGGTGAGCAGGCTGGCATACAGCAGCTTGACGCCCGCTGCGAGCAGCACGTCTTCGAGGTGAATCTTGAGCGTATCGAGGTTGAAAGCGTAACTGCCGCCGCCCTGATCGACCGCTGCCGCGTCAAGCGCCAATCGAATCAGTTCCGGCGCGATGGCTGGATCATCGACGCACAGCCACGGGCGCAGGGTAGCAGTCATTTCGCGCCCCAAATACGTGCGCGGCTCGATCAGCGTGACGGACAGCCCGCGCCGCGCCAGTTGGACGGCAGCGGCAACGCCGCCGAACGAACCGCCGGCGACAACCGCATCACAGGCGTGCAAAACGGCGAGCGTCGACTGCTCAAAGGCGACATCCATGCCGTTAGTCCCAGCCGGTGCTGGCGTTGAATCCGCAGACCGCGCCGTTCATAACCGCGTCGTGGGCATAGACGTACATCCCCGCCGACCACGACTGCCCGGCGAAGCCCATCGGTCTGCCCGATGTGCCGTGAACCCACTCGTTGAATTCCCATTCCTCGCGCTTGCCGAGGTGGTTCATCTGCGCCAGCTTGTCGAGCTGGTGGCGGGCTTCGTCGAGCCGCCCCGCCTGCACCAGCGCCGCGACGTAGAAGCCGCCGATGAAGGGCCACGCGCCGCCGTTGTGGTAATGGTGCGGTTGGTTCAGGTTGCGGACGCGGAAGTAGTCGCGCCACTCACGATCGCCGGGTTGGACGACCGGATACAAGCACTGCACCGGGAATGGTTCGTTCAAACCCGTGCCGTGAATGTAGTCGAGGATCAGGTTCGCCTGCTTCTGGTCGGCGACGCCAAAGACGATCGCCAGCAGGTTGCCGAGCGTGTCGAAGCGGTCGGCGTAATCGCGGAAGCCCATGAACGGCAGGTAGAACGGGCGCACGACTAGCTCGGTTTCGACGCGCTTGATCGGGTAGAGCCATTCTTTCCGCTCGCGGTTGATCCAGTCCCAGTCTTTCAGCGCTTCCGGACCGACCCACAGCAGCGTGTTAATCTTACGCCGCGTTTCCTCGGCGGTGCTGAAATAGGTGTCGGCGGGCAGGTCGAGCGCGTGCGCCATCTGCCCCATCGCCTTCCAGCAGGCGTAGTAGAGGACGTTGTCGTAAAGGACGTTGTAGTGATTCGAGAACAGATCAGCCCAGTCCATCGCCTCGTGGACTTCGAGCAGCCCGCATTCGTTCGAGTCCTGATAGCGCAGCCACAAGAGCGCCGCTTCGAGGCTCTGCCACACCTCGCGCAGGTAAGCCGTGTCTTTGCCGAGCACCCAGTGATAATACTGTCCGAGAATGTACCAGAGGTTGCTGTCGACGACGCCGGCGTGAGTCGTGGCGGTGACGATCCGCCGCCCGCCCTCGGTTTCGAGACGCCCGCCGAGCGCGACAAGCGCCGGATCGTCGATGTCCGAGTAGCCGACGTTGTGCGCGACCTTCCCGAGCGGACTCTGAAACCGGCGCAGGCTTTCGAGCGACCGCTGGTGAATCGCGCCGCCTTCGCCGTTCGCGCACAGCCACAAGCCCAAACCGGAGATCATGCTGTCGCGCGCCCAGACCTGCTGGTATGCCCGGCTTGAGCCGAGAATGCCGAGTTCGCCGCCGTTGCCCATCAGGATGCGCTCGGCGATCTGTCTGCCGCTGTCAATGAATTGCTGATCCATAGCCGCCCTTTTGATATCCACGCCCTTAACGCACCGGCGAAAGCCGCAGCACCGCGCCGTCCTTGCGCGCGAAACGCACCGTCAGCTTGTCCCCGCTGAAGGCGCTCGTTTCGCCGTTGAGCAGGTTGTCGACCTGCCAGTGTCCGGTCGCCAGATCGCCCGCCAGTTCGAACGTCGCCGCCTTGCCTTCGACGCCGTCGTTGGTGGCGATCAGGTAATAGTCTTCGCCGCGCCGGAACAGCGCCGACGTGACGCCTTCGACCTGCGAGCGGCTGGCGATTGCCACGCCGTAGTGCTTGTGCAGCGCCAGCAAGAGCGCGGGCGTCGGCTGCAAGCCGATCACCGTGATCCGCCCCGCCCCCCGTTCGACCTCGAAGCCAACCGTATACTCAAGCCCTTCCTGAAGGCTGAACTGCAAGACCAGTTCTTCCGACGGCTGGCTGCGGTACGGCATCCGCACGGCGGTGATCGGCTGACCGGACACGTCGTCATAGTTGTGCAGCCACGGGCTTTCGACCGCGTACCGGTCGAACAGCTTGAGCTGCGT
>JAEVZT010000465.1 GCA_023392115.1 Chloroflexota bacterium | reverse complement strand
CGCCAACGACGATCACGCCGTTCAACCCGCCGACGAATACGCCAGCGCTCACGCCGACCCTCGCGCCGTCCCTGACGCCGACGCTCACCCCGTCGACTCCGCCGGTCAGCACCCTGCCACCCACAGGAGCGCCGAAGCAGGATGATACCGTTTGCGGTCAGGTTGGCGTCACGGAAAGCGGATTCCCGGTCATTGACCTGTCACTGTGCGGCGAAGACGCGGGCATCGAACGGCAGGCGTGGATGCCGCTGGCGCTGGGTGGCAACCGCTGCCCCGACTGGCTCGTCTATCACACCGATGGCACCGGCGACTGGGAACTCTTCCGCCTCGGCGAGCTTGAGAACGGCGTGACCGCCGACCCGAACCTGTCACGCGGATACGGCGAGCGCGTGTATGACATCATGCCGAGCCTGTCGCCTGACGCGCGCTGGATCACTTTCGCCAGCAACCGCGATGGCAATTGGGAAATCTACATTTCGGCTGTCGAAGAAGATATGATCCAGCGTGTGACCTACAACAACTTCGCCATCGACATCGACCCGATGTGGTCACCGGCGGGCAATGAGATCGCTTATGCGTCGAACCGCGATGGCGACTGGGAACTGTACATGTTCAACGTCGTCAGCGGCGTCGAAACCCGCCTGACGAACAGCGCTGGCAACGATGTCAACCCGTTCTGGTCGTATGACGGCACGCGCGTCGCCTTCTTGAGTGACCGCGACGGCTTGTGGCAGGTGTATGAACTCGACATCGAGACGCGCAAAGTCCGCCGCATCAGTGACGGCAGCGGCGAGGATTTCGACCCGATGTACTCGGCTGACGGCGCGCACATCCTGTTCCGCTCGCGCCGCGACGGCAGCGGCAGCGTGATCTACATGGCGGACGTAGACGGATCAAACCTCGTTCGCATCTCTGACCCGGCGGGCAGCGCCTATTATCCCGTCTTGTCGCCTGACGGAAGCCTGATCGCCTACCAGTCTGACATGGATGGCGACATGGACGTATACGTCTACGCGGTGGCAACGGGCATGACGCGCAAGCTCACCGACAACAACGTTCCCGACTACGCGCCGACGTGGATCTGCGACAGTCCGACGCTGGTGTTCACGTCCGATGTGTTCGGCAACCCCGATCTGTTCAGCGCCTCGGCGCTGCCGATCAGCGGCGACCCGATCCGCGTCGAGAGCGACGCCATTCAACTGACGTTCCGCCAGTCGATGGATCAGTACCCGCTCAACACGCCGCCTGAAGAAAACGCCAGTGAGCAAGATAACTTCCCGCCGCCGGTGCGGAACCGGTAAGGCGACCTTACAGCCCCTCACCCTGCTTGCTTCGCAAGCCGTCCCTCTCCCACGCAAGCGGGGAGAGGGACTCTATTCCCCGCCCTGCTGCGTCAGCACGAGGGAGAACGCGCCGCGCGTGCGGGCGCTGTTCGCCTCGCCAGTGTAGCGCGACGCCTGAATGTAATACACGCCGGAGTAAGGTAGGGTATAGCTCTCGATGCGCGCGTTCTGACCACCGCCGCTGTCGTCGTCGCTCGTCAGGACGCGCTGCTCGCGGTCGAGCAGCGTCAGGCGCGGATCGAGGTCGCCGTCGGCGCGGTTCATCGCCACGCTGATCACGTCACCCTGATTGCCGAGGAAGGTGTACAGCACCTGTGGCATGGTGTCGCTGATCGCGCCGGTCGCCGAGCTGCCGTAGCCGATGCGCTGCGCGTTCGGCGGTACGCCCTGAAAGGCGCTGCCCTCGACCTGCACGTCGAGTTGGAAATCGCCTATCGACTCGCCTTGCGCGCGCTGGTAGCGCGTGGCGATGACGGTGTACGCGCCATCAGCGGGCAGAATGTAGCTGCGGATCAGCGCGTTCTGACCGCCGCCGCTGTCGTCATCGGATGTCAGCTCGCGCCGATCCGTGCCGAGCAGCACCAGAAAGGCGTCGAGCGCGCCGCTGACGCGGCTCATGCGGATCGTGACGATGTCGTCGCGCCGCCCCTCGAAGCTGTAGAACCGTTCAGGGAACGTACTGCTAATCGTATCCCGCACCGGCGTGCCGGGAAGCACCGGCAGCGGGAAGTCGACGCGGTTGCCCAAACCGCTGTTCGCGCCTTCTTCGAGCGTCAGCACGAACGCGCCGCGGCTGCGTCCGGCTGCCTGTCCGAAGCGCGAGGCGACGATCACATACGTCCCGTCTTCCTGAATGATCAAGCCGCTGATCGCCGCGTCGAGCGACCCCGGCGTGTCGTCATTTTCGCCGACGACTTCTGCGCGGCTGTTGAGGACTTGCAGCGCCGCGTCAAGGTCGCCGGTCGCCCGCAGCATCCGCACGCTGACGACATCGCCGCGCTGCGCCCGGAAGCTGTAGTAGACCTGCGGGTTCATATCGGTGATCGTGTTGTAGACCGAGTCGCCGTAGCGTAACGCGCTGCCCGACGACGAGCTGACGCCGATGCGCTCGATGACGAGCGAATAATCGCCTGACGTGCTGCCGAGCCGGTCGCCGAAGCGCCCGGCGATCAAATAATAGCGATCGCTTTTGGGGATGCGGATGGATTCGAGGCGCAGGTCGCGCTCGCCGCCCGACGCGATCGCGTCGTCGCGCAGGGCGACGATCTCGCCGCCGCTGTCGATCAGCGTCAGCACCGGGTCGAGGC